>DEUU01000160.1 GCA_002362735.1 Dehalococcoidia bacterium UBA3254 | reverse complement strand
CTGGAGTTCAATGAGCAGCGGAACTACGGGTGATCTTTATGGGATTTGGGGGTCTGATAGCAAAAATGTTTTCGTGGTTGGGGAATCCGGTACAATTACGTATTACGATGGATCTAAATTTAGTTCAATGAACAGGAACACTACCAATGATCTTCGCTCAGTCTGGGGATTCTCTTCAATGGATGTTTTTACTTCAGGATTGGCAGGCACTATCTTACGGTATATGCCTCCCGTGATAAATTCAATCTCACCTCATCAGGGTGATCAAGGTGAAATACTGGATGTAACAATAACCGGTAATAACCTCGGAGGAGCAAGTGAAGTGCGTTTTGGTACGGGTATAGCTGTAAACAGCTTCACTATCCTCAACTCAACGCAGATATCAGCCAATATCACGGTTGTTGCCGGCGCCGGAGAAGGGTCCAGAGATGTGTCGGTTACCACACCGGGGGGCAGTTATACATTGCCAGATAGCTTTACAGTAAAACAAGCGCTGCCTACGATTACATCAATCAGCCCTGACCAGGACCGGCAAGCCGAAACATTAAATGTGACTATAAGTGGTACGAAACTTACTGGAGCTAGCGAGGTACGATTTGGCGCGGGAATAGCTGTTAACAGCATCGCAGTACTTAGCTCGAACCAGGTAACGGTCAATATCACCATTGCTGCTAATGCGGTGGCGGGGTCCAGGGATGTGTCAGTTACCACACCAGGTGGCAGTGTAGCATTACCAAAAAGCTTTTCGGTAAAACAAGCGTTACCCACGATTACATCAATTAATCCCGAACAGGGTAATCGGGAGACAACCATGGATGTTACTATCTCAGGTACGAACCTTACGGGAGCAAATGAATTACGCTTTGGTACAGGTGTAATTGTTAACCGCTCAACTATCCTCAGCTCGAACCAGATAGTCGCGAATGTCAGCATTTCTGCAATTGCTGAAACAGGAGCCAGAGATATATCGGTTACTACACCGGGCGGCAGTTTTTCGATGCCAAATAGCTTTACAGTAAAACAATCCCTGCCCGCGATTACATCAATTAGTCCTGATAATGGCAGTCAGGGGGCAACACTAAATATCACTGTTATGGGTGCGAATCTCAATGGAACAAGTGAGGTAAGAATAGGTACAGGGATAGCGGTTAGCAGCTTTACTATCATCAACTCGAACCAGATAGAGGCTATGATTACAATTGTATCTGGATCTGAACCGGGATCCAGGGATGTGTCGGTTACCACGCCGGGCGGCAGTTTTTCGATGCCAAATGGCTTCGTGGTGAAACAAGGGCTACCCGTAATAAAATCAATTAGCCCAAACCAGGGTAGCCGCGGAGCAAATCTCACAGTCATTATTAGCGGAAGTAACCTGGATGGCGCTACTTCAGTAAGCTTAGGTACCGGTTCCGAAGTTCAGAGCTTTACCAACCTTAGTCCGACCCAGTTACGTGTAAACGTAATAATCGATGCAGAAGCCGTAACAGGATTGAGGGATGTCTCAATTACCACACCAGGCGGTAGTTCAACATTGGGCAAAAGTTTTACCGTCAAAGAGAGATCATTTGGCACATTGTTCTTAGCATTGATCTGGGTGGGAATTGCTATTGTATCAGGTCTTTTCATATTTATTCTCCGCATACTCCGGAAAAACAGAGGCTCTAAAGTCTAAATTTTAAATTCAGGGATAACAAACTACCGAAGAACTGACATACAGTCCATAGAAAAGTGAATTTCAGTTTTTGTTAAATGGTAGCAATGATTTGTTAATTTTTTGCATGCAGTGGTGGACGCCAATGGTTTCGAACCCAAACTTAAGATATCACCATATGCAGTTTATTAAATTGAGGGCTCATTTTCCCTTGAAGTTTGGTTTGCGACCTTCCAGGAATGCTTTGGGGCCTTCCAGAGCATCTTCACTATGCAGGCAGACGTCCATTAATGCCTGGAAATCAGTTTTAACCTTTACACTCGGAGTCTGCTGATATTTAAAGATCTGCGCAACGGTAGCTTTAGTACCACTAACTGCCAAGGGTGCTTTTTCAGCAATATCTCTGGCTAAGGACATGGTAGTTGAATAAACATTCGTTGATGGAACAACGTAATTTATTAAACCCCATTCTTTAGCTGTTACGGCATCAATCTTTCTGCCAGTCATCAATAGTTCGCTGGCATAGCCAACTCCTATCAGGTTGATGGCTCGCTGAATAGCCTGATACTGAAAGACTTCACCGACCAGGACGGTATGGAGAGAAAAATGTGATATCTCGCTAGCTACTCTCATATCACAACTAGAAGCTACATAACAGGCACAGCCTAAAGCATCACCATAAATCATCGCGATTACCGGACAACGACAGGATATTATTCCTTCAGTAACACGGAGTGATGCTTCCTTGTATCTATCTTTATCTTTGCGCACATCTTCTAGAGTGTGTCCCCTCTTTACATCATCAGCCAGGTCTATGCCTGTAGAGAATACTTTCTCTCCGCTTCCCCTGAGGATAACCACTCTAATATCTTTATCCTTGTTGATTGTATTTAGCGCATCATCCAGGCGAGCAAATACTGGCAAGGTCAGGCCGTTATTCGATTCAGGCCGATTTAGCGTTAACGTGCAGATATGCTCCGATTTTTCCATTAATAGAATGTCTTCCATACGAAACTCCTTGTTTATTTATTAGAAATTCTGAATAAATATTGATAAATGTCTTATTTTGGGGTTAATTTAAAGTGCTCTTATCTCTGTCTATTAGCTCATATACGATAATGTATTTTCTAATTATAGCCATTCTATAGAATGATAGCAATAGCTTAGTTTATCGGATTCTTCGCACTGCCGTAGATATGAACCCCTGAGTGATACCGGTTCTATTTTGCTAAATCAGTTGGCATCGCCTAATAGGGGGCAGATTACCACTTGAGACTAATTGTACGCTTCCAGCAGGAACAATTTGATGTAGATATCTATTAACCGGGTGGAGTGCAACCAGAAAATATGGTTGATGCTACGGTAATGGCTACAACGAACACCAAGACTATACCTTTTCGTCATTTTCCATAGAGTTTTTATCTAGCTCTTTGAACAGCTTATCAAGTACATCTGCTTTTATTAAATAATAATTCCCTACTCTTACCGGCATTAAACCTAACTTCAGGACTTCGATAATATGCCATTGAGCAACCTTCGCGATGCATTTTCCTACAGAAAGAGTGCGTCGAGTGATGGGGCGAAGGGTAATCATTTTGAAGTTCTCCCTTATTTCGTGATCGGAGATTTCTATGTTTTTGATATGATCTACCATAGTCGTTTCCTAAAAATTTCCTGTTATTTGCCAGGAAACACCCTTTCTCTATTTTTTAGCCACTAATAGGCTTTCTATAATCTTTACAATAATAATTGAAAAAATCGTATAAAAGATAAATATTTTTTATTAATATTTTATTAATAAGAGATTGATCCGCTCCCCGAAAAGTGTTTCAAAATAAAACCGAATTTTCAACTTATCCAATAATCCAAAAAGGTCATACTGAGAAGAGTTTCATTTAAAGGCTGAAAAATTTCCAGATCTCTCTGGCCAAAAAGACTTTTTGAACAAGGCAGGAGCAGGCTAAAGCCAGCAAATCGACTTTTTGTGGATTAAAAATAGCCGAAGAGAAGTTAGCCTTGTTTTCTAATTAAAAGAAATTCTATAATAGCACCAGCGAGGTAAATCATGAGACGGCTGTTCATCTCTGTTACTGGCTTTACGGCTTTTGGCATATATGTGATTTTCACGGCATTATCCATGTCCAAATATCCTGACATCTATAGCCCATTTACGAACTGGCTGAGTGATTTGGGTAATCCTTTGGTAAATCCATCCGGGGCATTGATTTACAATCTGGGTTGTGTTCTGACCAGTCTTGTCCTGGTGGCCTTCTTTATCGGTCTGCGCAGCTGGGTTAATGCTAATAAGAGACTTAAAAAATATTACTGATTAGAAACCGTCACCTGAAAGATCGGGATAAAGGGCGGTTTTGGTTTTTTGCCACAATAGTTTTGTATTGCTTGAACTCCACTTGGATTGCATCCGGCCTACCGGTAACCAGGTTTTCTCATTTCATTGAGGCGGGCAGCCTACCATAAAACAGGCAGGTTATGGATAAGTTCACCGGTCTCTCTGGTCGTATATTAAGCCTTTGAAAGTGAGGGACGTAGTTTGTAACGTTTAATGGCTTCAGTTATGATTTAGTCAGTGTTGTTTGGTATGAATTATATTATTCGAAGGAAGTGTATATGGTCGTCGCTGTTACCGGAGCTACTGGTCAATTAGGAAATTTTGTCATAAAGCATCTTTTGAAAAAAATGTCCGTTAATCAGATTGTGGCGGTGGTCCGAAATACTGAGAGGGCAGCTCCTTTAGCTAGTCTCGGCGTTGAAGTACGATACGGTAACTATATGGACCCAGCGTCTCTTGTTAAGGCTTTCAATAGAATATCCAGGCTCCTTTTAATTTCAAGCTCAGATGCTTTTGATGAGACTTTGCGGATGGTTCAGCACGCTAATGCCGTACGGGCTGCTAAATTAGCGGGTGTCGAACATCTCTGCTATACGGGCACCGCTTTTGCCGAAGATGCTACTTTCGGACCTGCACTGCTGCATCTTGCCACAGAGCAGGCTATCAAAGCCAGCCGGTTAACCTATACTTTCCTGCGGGACACCTTATACACTGAGCTCTTTATTGGACCCGAATTGATGAAAACCGTTGAATCCGGAATTATTGTAACTAATACGGGGAGCGGTAAAATCAACACAGTTACGAGAAGCGACCTGGCTTTAGCCCAGGCTACTGTCCTGGCGGCTCAGACAGGACACGAAAATAAGACCTACAACCTGGTTTCTGATCAACTATGGAGCTTCGATGACCTGGCTCAAATACTTTCAGACCTTTTACATAAACAGGTAAAACACCGGCCCGGGTCTCTAGAGGAAGCCAAAGAATATTTGATTAAATCCGGATTTTCTGAATCCAGAGCAACCCAAAGAGCTACGCTATATGATGGAGTTGCCGCTGGCGAATGGGAAAAAAGATCGGATGACCTGCGCGTTCTCATTAATAAAGAAACACCTCTTAGAGAGACAGTTAAGAAAACCTTGAATCTATAGGGCTGGATGGAAACAATCTGAACATCGTGCAATTGAAGAATATCCAGGAGTATATTTGATGGCTAATTCAATTATCATCATCGGAGCCGGCATGGGCGGTCTGGCTGCCGGCATCTACGGGCAAATGAATGGCTACGAGACTCAGATATTTGAAATGCATACCAGGCCAGGCGGGCAATGTGCATCCTGGCAGCGTGGAGGCTACACCTTTGATGCCTGTATCCATCACTTTTTCGGCTGCCGCTCCGGCTCGAGAATTAATCAGTTATGGCACGAGATTGGGGCTATGCCCCGCGAACTCGTACTTCTCGAAGAGTGTACTGCCGTCGCTTCCGCAGATGGCAAAATGCTTATTGATTACTATGACCCTGAAAGACTTAAAGAGACGATGCTAAAACTGTCTCCGGGGGATGAAAAAGTAATTGACCAATATATTAAAGCTATCAAGACATTTGATAAAAACAATATTGGTGATACTATGTTGGGCATCTCCTTCTGGAAGATGGTAAAAAGTCTTCCTGCAATGATATCGATGCGGAAATGGCTTAAAGTTAACATGCAGGGTTATGCGGAACGATTTTCAGATCCCTTCCTGAGAAAAGCTTTTGCACTGCTCATGTATTCCAATCCGGAGACTCCAACCTTTCTTCATCTCATCTGGAAAGCAGGAGGACTGAGCAAAGATATCAAATGGCCGGTGGGTGGAGCAGCGGAACTTCCCAAATCGATCGAGAAGTGTTACCTGGCTTTGGGGGGAAAAGTGTATTACCGCAGCCGGGTGACCAAAATAATCGTCGAAAACAACAAAGCGACAGGAGTCAAGCTCGCTGACGGGAGTGAATACCGGGCAGACGTGATAATTTCGGATGCCGATGGGCGTAAAACGATATTTGATTTGTTAGACGGCCAGTACATAAACGAGACCGTCCGCGGATACTGCAGTCCCATTACTGACGAGACTCCCTTTGCAGTGGATGTCTTCCTGGGTGTCAACCGCGACCTCTCTCCTGAGCCTTCATCCCTGGTATTATTGCTTGACCAGCCGATGACGATAGCCAACCATAAATATGACAGCATCGAAGCCCAGTTATACGGCTTCGATAAGACGATGGCTCCGGCTGGCAAGGGCACGATCAAAGTGGAATTGCCCGCCAGCTATGCTTACTGGAAGAAACTTTACAATGAGGACAGGGGAAAATACAAAGAGGAAAAACAGAAGGTTGCCGAACAAGTCATTGAGATTCTGGCAAGTCATTTCAAAGGAATAAAAAACCAGATTGAAGTCATCGATACGGCTACACTGATGACGTGGGAGCGGTATATGGGAGGTAGTCAGGGATGGTTCAACCTGCCCAATCGGAAATTTGGTTTCAGTTTTAGAGAAGACCCGTCTGAGAAAAAATTTAAAACAACACTACCGGGACTATCCAATTTTTATTTCGTAGGGATTTGGGCTACAATGAGCGCTTCCCTCTTCCACAATGCTAACTCAGGTAAGACAATTATCCGTCGAATCTGTAAAAATGAAGGCAGGAAATTTAAAGCAACAGCATAGTCATTAATAGGGATGGTTCCTCTTAGGAAAGCCGTGGAAAGATTACTGAAAAGACAACTTCCGGGCGGAAGGGATCTAGATGTCGTTCCATTTGGTCGAGCATAATAATTCGAAGCGTTAAGCTGAATCTGACACGAACATGTTATAGGGCCTCTATACCTATTTTAAAAACAGGACTTTATCAGGTTCGCAATGTCCTCTTTTAAGAAGGATCTCTCTTTCTTTCAGCAAGCAAGCCCGGTTATGGGCAATGGCCTTCTCAAAATCCCCATCATACCAGGCTTTAATGCACATCTGGCCTTTATCCCAGAATGGGTCATTATAGTTGGAAATTCTCAATTTCAGAATCGCGTTCTTTTTACTTTCAAAGGGTTCACCCTGCAACTCACCATCAAATTTAATCTGGATGCCCGTTAGATTAAACCAGACTCCGCTTTCAAAATTACAATTAAAAGCATAAAAAGGCCTTTTCAGACTAGAAAAGATTTCCGGAGTTAGCAGCCTGAGCTTCTCGATTCCTTCCAGGCTTTTAGCACAGTAAATATGCAGGTGATTTCTATCGATATAACCAAGGATAGTTTGCTTGAATTTCCGGTAGTGCCGGGAGTCATACTGGCAAGATTGGTCGAATTCTCCAATCGTCTCGATATCCAGAATTGTCCCTTCAAAATCAGATTTGGTCTCTTCGGTATATTCCCGGATCATATTTCTCCGCCCATTTATATTTTTACCAGTGGAAGTAGTAAATTAAAATTACTTTAACCTTCTCAAGGAATGGAGTCAAGAGAACCCTCTTTACTATTACTTGCGGAGAAGGATCGGTTTGATCCCTTTTATGCGCGGAAAATTCGATTTTTTACCACCTGATCAAAATGCGATAAATCGCCTATACAGCCACAATTCAATCTGAGTATCAGGATTCTCTCACAAAAAATAGAAGAACGGCAGGCAATTAATGATTTCACGATTGTTAAGCACATGTTTTAATCCCCAATGTTCGTTCAATGGTAATAAATAATTGATTTGAATTGAAACCGGGATTATATAAAATGGTACCCGGAAATCTTTGGGCGCCATTTTATATTGCTTCGGGACCTTTACAGGGTTATGCTTATTCTTATAGGAATTATCTTTGCCAGGTCAGAAAACCCGGGTTTAATTTGCAGAGACTCGTTAATGTAAAGGTACCGATCACTGGCTTCGTCCCAGGCTGGCCACTCGATAAGCCCTTTAACGCTGGGATTTCCCGTTCTGGCAAACTCGGTCCACAGGTTCATCATTGCTTCGGAGATTTTTCTGTCGGTATCTGAAAGCGCCGGCATAGGTGACTTAGCACCAGCCAGGGCAAAACCTCCATAATGGGCTTCCCAGGCTTCGACGACATCCAGTGATCCGAACATATAGTGCAACTCCATACCGTGGGCGGATACACCGCTTTCCTTCCTCCAATTATCCGGTACCCGGTCGAAAACAGCAGCATATCCTCTTGAGTTGGCTTTACCTGGCGCCTTCATCATACTTATGTAGTTATTGACCATTTTATCGGCTATGACCAGGCCTGGGCCAGTAAGTTCTCCCAAATCAGATACCACCAGGAAAGGCACTTGATTATGCTTCCCTGTCTTGAATATGTTCAGTATTGAATCAGGCATGAACCATCCGTCTATAACCTGGCTCCACGGACCCATAAATAAATACTCTCGACCCAGTTCCACATTTAAAGCCTGTTCTGCTTCGACTATTTTTTCGCAGGGTATCGCACGGGCTGCGGCCAGAGGATCTTTTTCCTTATCGACCCCGAGTTTGGCAAAGTATTTTTCACCGTATTTTTCCAGGTCTTTGAGATAGGCAGGTTCAAAATAATTTCCCCCGCTCTGGACAAGAGCCCTGTGAAATAGCCCTTTTGCCAATGGGGAAATCATCATAGCAATGACTTTGCCCCCTCCTCCTGACTGGCCGAAGATGGTGACATTGTTCGGATCGCCGCCAAAGGCAGCGATGTTCTTTTTAACCCACTGCAGAGAAGCAATCAAATCCAGAAACTCGTAATTACCGGATGAACCATGGGGCGATTCGCGGGAGAGTAAGGAGTGCGCCATTAATCCGAGCACTCCCAACCGGTGATTTACCGTAACCAGTACGACACCGTGAGCAGGCAGTCCGAGGCTATTACTGATAGGTAAATTGCCATTCCCATATCGGGTGCCTCCGCCGTGAAACCAGACCATTACCGGTAATTTTTCGGTCGCCTCTTTGGCGGGTGTCATAACATTCAGATAAAGACAATCTTCGCTCGATGGTAACGCCTGCATTTTCTCGGACGCGTGAATATCCGGATATTGGGCAGCCTGGATACTGAACCTGGTGCATTCGCGCACACCCGACCATGATACCGCTGGTTGCGGTGGCTTCCAGCGTAATGCTCCGATTGGTGGAGCGGCGTAGGGGATGGCACGGTAAACATGGACCTCCCGTCCGGTTTCTCCGAGAACAGTCCCTGAAATATAACCAGTGTCCAGCTTTATAATGTTCATACTTCTTTCCTTTTTAATTTAATATCAGGTTGAGAGTTAATGAATTAAGGCAGGTTATAATATTATATTCAAATCGTCTTAACAACGACAAGTAAAGCTCTTATGATAATCCACCTCAGGAATTATATAATGCGATTAACAGCACCAAAGGAAATGATCCGCCCCCGAAAAGTGGTTCAAAAAAATTCTGATTTTTCAACTTCTCCAATATTCCAAAAGGGTAATATTGAGGGGGGCCTAATTTCAAGGCAAAAAAATTACAGATTTCTCTGGCCAATAAGATTACTTTTTAGATTTTTGTATAAAAATAAGGCTAGATATGAAACATAAAAAGGATATGCTTCGGCAATATTGGCATTGTATATAATAGTTTTTTAATTTCAACTCATTTAAGAAGATATTCTATGACTTTAACTATTTCAACCGGCTTCTTTGTTGTTTTATTCATAATACAACGTTCTTCACATTGGGGTAGAGTATTCAATAAAATGGCTTTATCCAGATTATTGATAATTTTCTTTGCGCCATAGAAATTTCCTGCACTTACTCT
>DEUU01000243.1 GCA_002362735.1 Dehalococcoidia bacterium UBA3254 | reverse complement strand
CATGAGTTTTTCTTCTACAGATAGTTCTGAAAAAGCCATCGATACTGCATTCTTGGTAACCTTCTCATAGGAACTTTTTCCTTTATTGGTTAGGGAAACAATATACTTAGAACTCTTTGAAGGTCTTTCTTTTTTCAGTAGACCATTTTTAACCATTCGATCTACCAGTGAAGCTACTGAATTGGTCTGCTTTACTGTGGCTTCGGCTATCTCGGAGATAGTAGCTGAACCATTCCCCCTGAGCAGTGTGTCTAGTATTGAAGCCTGCTCCTGGGTAAATCCAAAGGTTGCTACTTCCAGTTCGCATGATCTCGATATCGTGGCTTTAGCTCGATCCATCAACACGTACAAATCAAAATCATTATTTGAAAAGACATTACTTTCAAAGTTTAATAATTTATTGTTTGAGTCCACTTTATAAGAAAACTCCTGCACATTTTTCGTTTATTATAACACAAGTGAAATTGGGTTTCATATATGATTCCCAATATAGAACCCTACTTGACACCTTATAAAGATTAAGTTATACTAGGCGAAAGTTTAAGCTAACCTGAAAGGGAAGTATTTCTGAATCCACGAATAATAATGTCGCCGCTTCATAAGAAGGAGCATAATAAGGAGGAATAAATGGACAGGGTCAAATTTTTCTTAGTCTTGAGTTTATTGCTGGTGATAATTGTACTAGTGCCTTTAACATCCTGTAGTACCTCAACATCGACTACAACCACTACAACTTCACCTTCATCTACTACCACCCCAGGTCCCATATCAACTTCTACCACTGCGGCTTCTTCAACTACCACAACTGTTCCTAAAACCACCACTACTGCTCCTGTAACCACGACAACAACGTCCAAACCCTCAGGGTCAGGTGAATACGGTGGAACTCTGAAAATACTCCGAAATAGATCACCGGGTGGCCCTATAGGCTGGCCGGCAAGTGTTCTTGGGGGAGATGAGGAATTTATCTATCCAGCAGTCGAAACGCTAATCCGAGTAGACAGCTCCAGTAAAATATTACCCTGGCTAGCTACCAGTTGGACGATCGCTCCAGACAAGTCAGCAATTGTTTTCCAGTTAAGGAAGGACATTAAGTTTCACGACGGGACTGATTTCAACGCCCAGGCAGTCAAATTTAACCTGGAAGCAGTCATGGCTGCCAAAAAAGCTGGTACGCTTAATTGGACTTCTGTGAGTACCGAGGGTGATTACACCGTCCGTATCAATCTTAGTGCTTACGACAACACAATATTAACAAATATGGCGGGAGCTACCGGAATGATCGTTTCCCCCACAGCCTTCCAAAAGAATGGCAAGGACTGGGCTCAAAGTAATCCGGTCGGGACCGGTCCGTTCAAATTCGCCAGCTTCCAGCGGGACGTTGCCCTAACATTTACCAAAAACGAAAATTATTGGCAAGCGGGGAAACCTTATTTAAATGGAGTTCAATTTCTTATTGTATCAGACAGCCTGACGAGGGAAGTGACTTTTAAAGCATTATCCGCGGACATACTTACTGACAGTGATCCTAAGGTTATGAGCGACGTTCAACCTATGGGCGTTAACTTCAACTACCAGCCTGATGGAGTTTATTGGTTTTATCCCGATAGCGTAAATACCAAATCTCCGCTTTCGAATTCCAAAGTCAGGCAGGCCATGGAATATGCTGTTGACAAGGATTCGATAACAAAGACGCTTTTCTATGGTTTCCGTCAGCCCTCCTATCAACCTTGTGTTCCTGCATCCGTGGGATTTATCCCTGATCTGGCTGGACGCGTATATGATGTAGACAAAGCTAAGCAGCTCATGAATGAAGCTGGATATGCCAGTGGGTTCAAAACAAAACTGATTTACGTACAACCTAACGACGGAAACCTTTCCATCGCTATCCAGGGTTTCCTTAGCAAAATTGGGATAACCACTGAAATAGAATATGCAGATTCTTCTAAATATGCAGCCTACAGAACCAATGGCTGGAATGGATTTTTTGTGGCCCCGGGAAGCGCTAATACCCTGCAAGCTTTACAATCTTATTTCCAACAACCTAATTATTACGTCAGCGTTCAGAAGCCGGCCGGGCTGGATGATGCCATCAATACAGCTTTGAAGACGGATGAAGTGCAAGCCGATTTAGTACAAAAAGCGGTCAAAATATTGGTCGATGATGATACTGTGGTTCCCCTGTTTACCATGGGGACTGCTCGCATAGAGTCAAAGAACGTACATGACTCCGGCTTCAATACTCTAGGCTCGATGTCACAATGGACACCAGAAAATACTTGGCTTAGCAAACGGGAGTAACCAATTGAGAAGTAACTAGGTTGATACAGGATGTGAACCTTGGACTAAGTTGTACATATATTTCAAAGGAGCAACACATGAAAGTAGAAGAATTGGAGACTTTAGTAAAATCTTTACAAAACCAAGTATCAGATCTCCAAAAGCAAACCGGAGCTCTAAAAGATATCGAAGAGATAGAGAAACTCCAGAGGGCTTATGGATACTATATTGATAATTTTATGACGGATGAAATAGCAAACCTGTTTTCTGATCGCCCTGATACCTTATTAAAAGTTCATGCTGGAGAATTCCATGGTAAAGCAGGTGTGAAAAGATTTTTCACGCCTAAAGCTCACAGCTCTAGAGCTCGAGAAAAAGGTAGAAGGATCCCTGGATTCCTACATCAAGTGATGCAACTCTCTCCCATAATCGATGTTGCCCCGGACGGCAACACCGCCAAAGGCAGGTGGTATGGTTTCGGCGCCAATGCCACGCCGGTCTCGGACGGCATCTATCATGGCTGGATGGATGGAGTCTATGAAAACGATTACATTAAAGAAAATGGAATATGGAAAATCTGGAAACTGCGCTGGTGGATGTACTTTTTTGCACCTTATTCGGTGGGGTGGGTGGAAGCTAAAGACCAATGCGACAAGAATTTCCGCCATCAGCCCCCGGAAGCTTCTCCTGACGCATCCGCAGATGAGACACTGTATCCGTCTACTTATATTTGTCCATTTCATTTTAACCATCCAGTAACTAGTTTACCGACTCCCGTTGCTGAAGAGAAAAAATAGACTAAAGGGATGCATTGGGCCAGGTTCTTCTAAGTCTGGTTCAATGCATCCCGCATAGTTTTGATAAGGCAAAAGTGACCGTTTCCGATGAGGTATCTCCGTATGTTGATTGTAATTTTGGAACAGGTCTATTCCTGTGACATTTGTTTTTTAAGGCATTCATGATCTATCGAAAAGGCTATTCTCAATTATCTGATGTAGTTTGGCAGGAATTGCATTAGAGGTATCGGTATGACGACATACATAGTACGCAGACTAATTATGGCAGTGGTGGTTATTCTCATTGTCAGTATCCTGGTTTTTGTGGCTATGCGACTACTGCCGGGAGATCCCATCCTGATGCTGGTTACTCAAACTGAGCTCCCAGAATTCACCGATGAACAGATATCCAAGCTCAAGGCCGAATTTGGTTTGGATAAGCCCATGATAGTCCAATACTTAAACTGGATCGGCAACATCTTTCGTGGGGATATGGGCAAATCCATTCTGCACGGAGATCCTGTGGTCAAAGAAATCATTCGCCGTCTGCCTATCACTTTACACATCGGTCTTACAGCCTATTTTGTAGGATTAATCATTGGTATTCCAGCAGGAGTAATTTGCGCTATAAGACGAGGTAAAATCATCGATACCATAGTCACCACTTTTTCTAACTTGGGCATCACAGTGCCTGGATTTTGGCTGGGAGTTATGATGATTTATCTGTTTGGCTTGTATTTGAGATGGCTGCCGGTAGAGGGGTATACTTCTCCCCTTGATAACTTATGGCTCAGTACCCGTCAACTGATTATGCCGGTAATCTGTTTAGTATTATTCCCTATTGCTTCCACGGCTCGACAGACTCGCTCTTCTATGCTGGATGTAATGCAACAAGATTATGTCCGGACAGCCTGGGCGAAAGGGCTGAAAGAGCGTGTAGTGATTATAAAACATGCCTTGAAAAATGGACTGATTCCAGTGATCACCCTCTCAGGTATGGGGCTGAGTATGATTATAGGGGGTTCGGTAATCATTGAGCAGGTATTTAATATACCTGGTATGGGAAGGCTGGCGGTGACTTCCATCCAAAACCAGGATTATCCTTATGTTCAAGGCATTGTTTTGATAATTGCCACCTTTATAATGCTGGTCAATTTACTGGTAGATTTAACTTACGGATGGCTGGATCCTCGCATCAGGTATAGCTAGGTGAATGGCACATGTCAGAAAATGTAACTGTAGTTAGTGGGGTGAGCGAAGCACCCCCAAGGGTTAGTGAATGGAAGCGTTTCCGCAGGGTATTCCTGGGCCGTAGAGTGGTGGCCTTTGGTCTGTTAGTAATAGTAGCCTTTATTTTAGTTGTCATCTTTGCTCCCTTCATGGCTCCATATGAGCCTAACGATTTTATATTGAGCGATGCCCTGCAACAACCTAATCGACTGCACTGGTTAGGGACAGACCCTTTAGGTAGAGATACTTTAAGCAGGGTGATATTTGGCTCCCGGACATCCTTAGAGATTGGCCTGATAGTTGTAGGCATTTCCTGTACAGTTGGAATGATGTTGGGCTTATTGGCAGGTTATTATGGAGGCTGGGCGCATAACATCATCATGAGGTTTGTCGATGCTTTGATGGCCTTCCCCATGATATTATTAGCTCTTACCGTGGCTGCTCTATTAGGTAATGGTATGAGAAACGTGATCATTGCTTTAAGTGTAGCCATGATGCCTGGCTATGCCCGACTTATGTGCGGGCAGGTATTATCGATAAAAGAAAATGATTATGTTACTGCCGGTCGATCCATTGGGGCTCGCAATATCCGCATCATGTTTCGGCATATAGTCCCTAATTGTCTACCTCCTCTAATTGTACTAATTACCATGATGTTGGGCTCAGTAATCTTAGCCGAAGCGGGATTGAGTTTCTTGGGTATTGGAATAGCTCCGCCTACTCCATCCTGGGGGGGTATGATTCAGGATGGCCGGCAATATTTACTGACCAACCCCATATTATCGTTTGCTCCAGGCGTGGCATTAATGCTCAT
>DEUU01000171.1:26197-28822 GCA_002362735.1 Dehalococcoidia bacterium UBA3254 | reverse complement strand
AATGTAACACCCAGGCTGTTGGAGGGTATTGGCCCTAATACAGTATTTACCTGCCTTAAAGAAAGCGAATTCGACTTATTCCTTCTCATCAGTAAAATTTTCTTCCTATTTATTCAAAATTATGATACTGCGTCAGAAGGTGTCACATAAAATAAGATACTGTATTATGGTTGCCGTTTTTCACCAAACGCTTTCGGATCGGCAAGAAAATTTATCCGGTCAAAATAAAAAACAATCGAAAGAGTTATAAATATTATTAGAGTTATTGGGGGCTCACTTTCGCCAATTCACTCTTACAGACGGTAGTTGTATTTGCTAAGGTTAGAAAAGATAAATGTGAGTAAGTGTTTAATCTACAGACCTAACTCTTGGTACTGCTACTTCCCTCCAAAATATCTTCTCGGTGAAGATATATTTGTCTTTGTTAAGAATGAAAAACTTATCCAGAAAGCCTGATATCTTACAATCTGAAATTATCTGACCGCTGGATACTATATAAGACAAGCAATACGTAAACCATCTGCGATAGCATCTTTAATAAGGCCAGGTTCGTTGCTGGAGCCAATGGAATAGACTTCAGCGAATTCCCCTTTCAGCTTTTCGAACAGCTCGGTATTAGGTTTCAAAGGTAATGCCGGTAATATCATATCTGCTTCAAGGGTCTGCCTAATCCCTTCCTTGTTAACGATGACCAGACCTTTATCGGTTATCTCTTCGAACTTAGCCTCGGATATTGTCTTTACTCCCTTTTGAGCTAAATGTCTAAGAAGATAGCGTCTTTTGTCGCTTTGCATCCCAGTTCCCAATTTATATTCCGGGTTCGTGTCTACAATAGTCACCTGTCTGCCTCTATCCGCCAGAAAACCTGCTAGCTGTACACCCTGTATCTGACCGCCCATGATTACAATCCTTTTTCCGAGAGGCATCCAAATTTTCGTTAGCTGGTTGAGCCTCTGAGGCCCAAAAATTCTCAGGAAAAATTTGAGTTTTTGATTCAGGGCACTGATACTAACCAGATTCGGCTTATCCTTTCCCGGTATTTCCGGAACAGTGTATGCACCCCCGGTTGCCAGAATAAGCACATCCGGCTTAACTTCCCTGACAACGGACGGAGTAACTACTTCGTTCAGCTTCAATTTGACCCCCAAAGAGTCAAGCTGGTTTTGATAGTAGCGAATCAAGTCATCCAGATCTTCGGTGTCTCCCTTGACTACCGAAGCTAAAGATGCTGAACCTCCCAGTTTATGGTTTTGCTCATAAAGAATGACTTCATGTCGTCTTAACGCTGCTACCCTGGCTACTTCCATACCGGCGGGTCCACCGCCCACTACCATTACTTTTTTTCTCTTTGGAGCTTCTTTAATTTCATATTCCTGTTCTTTCCCCACCGAAGCATTTACCTGACATTGAAGATAACCCAATCTTAGAATATGATCCGAGCAATAAAGGCACCCGGTACAGGGCTTGATATCTTTTAGCCTACCCGAGGCCGCCTTATTCGGATATTCCGGGTCTGCTACGGTGCGTCTGGCTAAAGCGATTATATCTGCCTTTCCTTCCTGTAAAATCCTCTCTGCGCTTACGGCATCATATCTACCTACCGTAATAACGGGTATGGAGACTACCTCTTTGAAGGCTGCCGCTAAAGGCGCAAAGGCGGCAACTCCCTGGTGACTCCAATCAAGCTCTTCGGGTAATTTTGAAAAAGGCTCAGAATGAAAAGCCAGGTCGGGGAAAAGCCCCACATAATTACGACTCCACCAGAACCTTGCCTGGATGGCATCCGCGCCCGCTTCCTGTAATATGCGAGCAAAACCCTGGCTCTCCTTAATAGTAGTACTTTCAGGATCGCCAAATTCCATGCCATTAATAATGACACTGACAGGGAAATCCTGACCTAAACGCTTTTTAATAGTTTTAATAATTTCAACTACCATCCGAGATCTGCTATTAAGATCCATGCGCCCGTAGGCATCCTGGCGCTTATTAAAAGCGCGGGACAGAAAACTATCCAGCAGGTGCGCAGCGCCGGCGTTTACCTCTACTCCATCGAAACCAGCCTTTTCAGCGCGGACTGCTGCACTGGCAAATTTATCTATAATTTCTTCGATTTCCGCAATGGTCAGCTCCCTTGGTAGTAACCCTTTTGTCGGTTTGGGTAAATCAGGATTGGTTAAGGCTGAAGCAGATACCGGCTGCATTCCAGAAACCAATGATGAATGCCATTGTCCAATATGAACCAGCTGCACAAAGGTCCGGCAGTCATGTTTATGTATAACCTGAACCAGTTCACTCCAGCCTTTAATATATTTATCATCGTCAATCCGGAGGCGATCCAGGTTCGCTCCGCCTAAAGGATACGCCAGGACGGGAGATTCTATATTACATAGAGCAATACCGCCTTTAGCCCGCGCTTCATAATAGGCTTTATATTGCTCGGTAATACCATTTTCCTGAGTGGGGAAAGAAGTCTCATGTGAACTCCTCATGAGACGATTTTTAAGCGTTAGTTGCCCTATTTTGATGGGTGAAAACAACTTTTCAAATTTTTCTTTGGCCATTCCGGTTACCTTCCATAATTACCTAATTTATCGATAGGAGCGATAGTTTCCTCAGAATACCAAC
>DEUU01000171.1:745-25875 GCA_002362735.1 Dehalococcoidia bacterium UBA3254 | reverse complement strand
ATATAATTTGCAGGGCTAAGGATCTATGAGCACAAAATAATCTACGTAACTATTGAGACCTAATCATGCTTGACCATTTTATATTTTGAGATTATTTAGACTATCCTATCTCAGCGTCGGGAATACGGACCTGAACTCCGGCGCGTTCTTCCTGTATTAACATCGCCACCGCAGAGTCCATATTGCCCCATCCATGCTCTATAGCCATTTTAAGATCTCCAAAGACGATATTAGAGATCGGCATCGGAACATTGAATTCGTGCCCAAGCGATGTGGCTAAAGCGACATCTTTGCAGCCCAGGTTTAGAGAAAAAGAAGCTGGCTCGAAGCTCCCCTTAAATAATGTAGAGGGCAGCATATGAGTCAGGAATCCACCCCTCCCTACGTTGCCTTCCTTCAAAGTTTTCCAGAGCGCTCTGGGTTCTACTCCTGCTTTCACCCCTGCTGTAAGACATTCGATCATAACGCATTGTATACCGAATGCTACGCAATTATGTACCAGTTTACAGACGCTGCCGCTTCCGATACCACCGTTATAGCTCACCTTATCTCCCATAGCATCCAGAACAGGTTTACATCGTTTAAATACATCTTCATCTCCGCCAACCATTAACGCAAGTTTTCCTGTTTCTGCTCCTTTCTTACCGCCACTTACCGGAGAGTCCAGCACATCTACCCTTTTTTCTTTGAATATCTGGTAAATATTGCGCATGACTTGAGGGGAATTAGTAGACAGGTCGATATACGTGGACCCAGGACGAATACCTTCAACGATCCCATCTTTCCCTAAAGCCACGGATTCAACATCCTTCGGACCAGGAAGCGAAGTAAATACTATTTCGCTATTCCTAGCAAGATCCTTTGGGCTGGGACTCCAGGACGCACCCTTTTCTAAAAGCGGTAATGCAGAATTTTTTACGACATCAAAGACAGTCAAAGTATAACCGGCTTTAATTAAATTTCCTGCCATACCTTTTCCCATGTTACCTAAACCAATAAAACCGATATTCATGATTTCCTCCGTTTGTTCCAAAATCATTCCTTGAAAATGAAAAATTTATACACTGCAGATCACCGTTATTGTTGGTTAAGACTATCAGAAGATATAGACAAGTTATAGAATGTTCAAGATTATAATATACAAATTAATATAATGTCAAATGCAATAATATTAATTGCTATCCCGAAAATAATCATAATTGTAATAAAAACTTCATTATGTTATAACAATAAAAAGTTCAATTATACAAGGAGTAATTATAGTGACCACTGGCAATAACGTCACAGATCAGGACCTTGAGTCATTAAATGCCCAGATAAGACAACAATCAGCGGAGTTAAAAGGCGATTTATTTCTTTTAATCGCTCGTACAGCAGATGTATTCAACAGGTATCTCGATTGTGAATTAAACAAACGCAACTCAAACCGAGCAAACTTCGCCATTCTACACAATTTAATAACACATGATGGAAGTATGACTCCTACCGAATTGACTAAAAAGGTTTTCCGTTCGAAGCACTCCATCACTAGGGCGATTGATTCTCTCGAAAAAGAAGGCCTGGTAAAAAGAAGAGCCGTAAAAGGGGATCGAAGGCTTACCAGCGTGAGAATAACTAAGAAGGGTCTGGAATTCGTAGCTACTAAATTTGCGGACCGGCAAGAAATAGTCCATCAAGCGTTATCCGGATTGAATAAAAAACAGTCGAAAGAATTAAAAAAAACATTAGAAATATTGGAAGCTCGCCTTCTCAAAGTCACTCCTATAGTATGGTAGTTACACTTCGAAAGATGTAAGCCGATAAATATAAATAAAATACCTGATCTACGGCTCCAACCTTCGGTACTGCTACGTCTATCTAAAATATCTGTCCGATAGAGAAATACCTGCCTCAAAACAGCGATGAAAAACCAACGTGAAAGACCTAAATCCTTCAATCTGAGATTACCTGAGCGCTGAAAATTCACTATTTTGTATCAGTTTTTCAGCATCCTGAATTATGCCATTAATCAACTCACTCACCGTTACAATCTTATTTATAAAAGCCACTGCCAAAGAACCTGGATCAAGTTTTGAGACAGACTGTCGCTTACCATCAGAGGACTTGTCATTTAAGACTCCCTCAAGTTCGCGCAACCATTTATTTCTATCCATAGAACCTCTGAGATCCATGATTTTCTGAAACGCCTCGGGATCCGGGGGGGAAAGAACCCGGTCGCGAAGCTCACGATCGAAAGGATCTGCATTAACCAGAGATTGTTTGTGAATTTCAGGAATAGGGCATTCCTTAGTAGCCATAAACGCAGTGCCCATATAGATAGCACTGGCTCCCATGCTTAAAGCGGCTAAGAAACCTCTGGCGTCTCCTATGCCCCCGGCAGCAATAACAGGAATCTTGATATTTTGAGCGGCTAAAGGAATCGTTATAAAGGTTGGAAGTTGATCACGGTTTTTAAACCCGCTCCCTTCGAGCCCTACAATAATTATAGCATCCGCGCCCTGCTGCTCCGCTGCGATAGCATGTTTAACGGTAGTAACTTTGTGTATCCATACCATACCGGCCTGGTGAGCTTTTTCCCCGAATTCATCTGCCCGAAAGGCAGATGTTTCCAGCACCGGCACTTTTTCTTCAATTGCCACCTGGAGCATCTCATCCGGATTATCGATCAAACCTATACTAAGATTTACTCCGAAAGGTTTGTTTGTCAGAGTCCTGGCTTTACGGATATCCTGGCGGAGACGTTCAGGAGTTCTCAATGCACCGGCTGTAATCATGCCCAATCCGCCCGCTTCAGAAACAGCAGCTCCAAACGCAGATGTCCCGAAGCCTCCGAAGGAGCCTTGTATAATAGGATATTTACAGTTTAGTAATCGGGTTACTCTGGTGTTCCAATCCATTTGATCAGCTCCTTATTATTCATCGGCAAGATGATCATTTTACTAAAAATATCGTTTGAAGCCTCTTCTTTGGGATAACGCTATGTGACTGGCTAATTTTTCATTTCAGCCAGAATTTTATTTCTTGATTTACCTAAATCCAACCGAATTCTTCCAGGATTTTTTGACTAATTACAATGCGCCCGGAAATTTTATCCGGGGACGCGGTAGCTAAAAGAAGGGCTGCTCTGGCCATAATCTCGGGTGCCTCAATATCCGGATCATTCTCTCCAGCCACAATCTTGTGATATAAGGTACCGGGAGTAATGACAATCTTCAATGGAGATAAGGAGATGACGGATATTCCGTATGGAGATACTTCTTTGGCTAAGCCTTCGGTAAGTCTATTTAACGCTGCTTTTGTGGCAGCGTACATTGTATCTCCATTACCGATTTTATCAGGAAGAGCATCAGATCCAAGAGCGCTGAGAGAAGAAACATTAATAATGGTTCCACTTTTCCGCGCAATCATATCTGGCAACACTTTCTGGCTTAGCATAAAGGGACCCTGAACATTAACCGCAAAACCGAGTTTCCAGAACTTTAGCGGAATATCTTTAATCATAGAAAAATAGCTTATGCCGGCGTTATTGACCAGGATGTCGACTGGGCCAAACTGCTGTCTGGCGGTCTCCACAAGATGATTACAGCTTTCTTCACTGGATACATCTGACTGTACAGCGAGCGCTTTGCCTCCAGCATTACAGATCTCTTTTATAGTGGCGCTTAGTGAACCCTCCAGGATATGCTCACCTTCATTAAGAGTGCGAGCGGCACAAACAACCGAAGCCCCCTCGGAAGCAAAAAGTGTGGAAATCGCTTTCCCGATGCCTCGACTGGCCCCGGTAACAATAGCTACTTTACCTTTTAATTTACCCACTCGGGATTCCTGCTTATCTCAAAGAATTCTGATATTCATAACAATAGCAAGTAATAAAACTGGCATACTCCAGAATAAATTTTGTGAATATGTAAATAATGTAATCTACAACTAATTCTTTGTCAACAATAATGTTTTCAAAGTTTTCGTAGTATACATCAATATCGGAAGAAGGTAACGCGTCACTTTAGATAAGATCTTAACAGAAGATTGAGGTATTCCTGCTTAATTATTATGAATTAATAGATAATTAAATATGGGGAATTAAGTAAAATGTCTGGAATGGATTGTTCAAATCTTTCAAATCCATTCCAGACATTTTACTTACATGGATAATCTAAAGGCTATTTTCCCAAAATTGTCAGTCTGACACCGCAAGGTGTCGCCTAAAGATGAGCCTATCGGCCGATGTATTTTGGTTGCCGTTTTTCAGCGAACGCTTTCATCCCTTCAGCAAAATCTGCCGTCTTGGATATCGCATCTTTTTCCATTAATGCTAGCTTAAGGGTCGCATTCAAATTCCCGTCAATTGTTTGTTTCAAAACTACTTTGGCAGCCTGTAAACCGAGAGGCATTTTATTGGTGAGCTTATCTGCCATTTCTCTAACTTTAGTTAGTAATTGTTCTTCTGGTACTACGTAGTTTACCAATCCAGCTTTTTCACATTCGCTAGCTGGCCAAATATCGCCGGTGAGACACAACTCCATAGCTTTTCGGAATCCCATTTTTTTGGGTGCAATGGTGCAGGCGAAAGGACCAATTCCCACGAAGTTTGCGTGAGTGTCCCCTATGCGTGCCTTATCCGACGCAATTACAATGTCACAATATAGAAGAAATTCAAAACCTCCAGCCGTCGCAACACCATTTACAGCACCGATAACCGGCTTGGGGAAATTTTCCACCAATGCAAACATTCTGGGTCCGGCTTCGTTAAATTCACGTTCCTTGGCCGGGTCTCCAGACATTTCCCTGACTTCCTTTAAATCTGCTCCCACACAAAACCCGCGTCCAGTACCGGTTAAAACCAGTACTCTTACATCCGGATCTGCTTCAGCATCTTTTAAAGCATCAGTAATTTCCAGTACCATTTTCACGCTCATCGCGTTCAATGCCTGAGGACGGTTAAAGGTGATCGTGGCTACTTTATTCGTTTTGTCATACAGAATGTTTTCGTACTGCATTTCTTCTCCTAAATATTATTCTTTGATCAATTTTATATTCTACGGCAATACCATTTTGCCCAAGATAATGCTAAACTTAATGTTTACAGAGATCTAATAATTCACTTCCGGTTTTGAACAAATGTCGCATAAAATTATTTATCAGGTTATTATTCGAGAGAAGAAACAAAACCAGGATATGGAGAAGATTGAGAGAGATCTCAATGATTTTCCATATCGGAGATTATACCATAGGTAAAATGATAATGTAAAATGCAATTATATCCAATAATACATTTACTAATGGCAAATACTTGCTTTATTTTGGTGAATATTTTATAATGTGACATTAATGATCAAAATCTATGACTTTTAGTATAACGATGGCTAGAACAAAAATAAATGCAAAAGATCTGGAACAATTAAGCGCTCAAATCCGAAGTCAGTCAGAGGAGTTAAGGGGAGATCTTTTTTTATTATTTGTTCGGACCACCGATGTATTTAACAGGCATCTGGATTTTGAATTAGGTAGAACTGATGCAAATCGGACTGATCTGGCGATTTTGCATAATTTAATAACTCATAACGGCAGCTTGAACCCCACGGATTTAGCTGAAAAAGTTTTTCGATCAAAGCACGCAATAACAAGAGCAGTTGATAACCTTGAAAAAGAGGGCCTGGTTAAGAGATATTCCGTAAAAAACGACCGAAGACGGACGGAAGTCACCATCACCAAGAAGGGTCTGGACTTAGCTGAAGCTAAATTAGCGGGTCGTGGTGAGATGATCGAGCGAACTTTTAGTTGTTTGAATAAAAAACAAATCGCAGAGCTCAAGGTCATCTTGAAAAAATTGAAGTCCCATCTCCTCGAAGTAAATCCGGTGAAATATAACTATATTCGTAACGGTATAATCGAGTAAAGAATAAGATTAATTTCCAATAATGGTTAAGCTTTAAAGGCTCCTATTTTTACTTCAGGTAATTTTTATACTCTTCTGGACACTCCTGATTTTTCTACGTTAATAAATTCTTTTCACATTTCTTATTTTAAGCTCAAGCATATTCCGGAAGAAGGCCAAAATATATCTTATCTAAATCTGGGAGATATCAAATATTCGCCACTGTGTAACGTCGGATGTCATTAGCGAACATCTAACCTCTCACGCTGCCAGCAACCGGCATTACATCTTTGCTCAAAGATGACCGATGATATTAAGCTCAGTCCTGGTTGAAGACGCTGCCCGATATAGGTAGTATCAGCCATTTTTTCTTGATAAGCTTGCAGCCGATCCATCCAAAAACAGCTAATATCCAGGTAGTGTAGAACGGTTCGACTTTACAGCTATGCGCTGGCTATCTCAGCTTTCTCACTCTTACTCTTGCCAGCCAGGCGATGTTGTCTCAGGTGAGCCCAGGTATCGACGACAATTTTCAGGACTACCAAGAGAATGAGACCAACAACAGGCGACCCGAATATCAACACCAAAAACCCACCAAAAAGCACAGTGATGTGCATGATGACTACTCTACCATAAGGCTGCAACATCAAACCCACGACATTATTTTGTTTATATTCACCGTTACCGACATAATTAATAACCAGTGAAACCGCGTGACTAACTGCCAGCGCCAAAATCGACCACCCCAACTGCAGCTTGCTTATAATACCAGCGATATCAAAAGGCCCAGATGCGAACTCACCGGGCTTGATAAAACCTCCAACCATACCAAACAGGAAGATCACAAAAACGCCGTGAACCAAAGTAAAGATGCCGTAATGAACACAGAAAAATGGGATGAAAAAAATCTTTGCCGTCAATTGCCTTTGATCGCCCGGAGAACAAATCGCCATTTTCAAGACGTTGGATGCTCCAATGATAACGTTCTCCATCCAGAAGAGGAATAATACTGGGAAAACCTGCCAGCCCATAAAAAGAATACCAAAAATTGGCGCCGCGTTAGCCATGATTAGCGCTGTCACGGACAATTTTTTAAAAACTGCTTTGCCTGCGCTATTGGGTGCTACTAGAGACACAATATCTTTCTCCCTGATGCAGCCGGTGTCTGAATGAAATTGTAAAATTTCAGACGGTATAAAAACAAGACCATCCGGCATAAAATTACTACAGGTTGCCTAACTATAACACACTAAAAGGCTTTGTGGTATAATGCCTCCATGATAGAGAACTATTCCTTAGCCGCTAAACTTTTTATCGTATCTGGCAAGCTCCCAGGTCTCAACGAGGGACTCAGTTTTTATCCCACGCCATCGGGCGAGAAAGTCAATTCCCGTATCCTGGCGGCTTATCTAACTGCTGCCTCCATTGAGAATTTGAAGAAACGCGGCGCTCTCGAATATCGGGAATCGGAAATCCAGGCTCTGGGAGGTAAAATACCGGTACTGATATTGAATCGTAAGAACCTGGACGGGATTGGTTTCGACAAGATACTTCTCGAGAAACTGGAGAAGGAAAAGAACCTCATCGAGTTAGTACGCGCTATCATCGGCGGAAGATACCAGATGCCCGAGTACCAGTTACTCTGGATGGTAAGAAGTGAGTTTCCAGAAAGTGAGTACTTGCGCAAAGAGGAAGTACGGGTTTTTCTCATGAAAAGAAAGGAGACTCGCTGGATACCTGAAAAAATTCGACCTTTAATGGACACCTGGCTGCCTCAGGTTAAACCTGTTTGGGAAGAGACATTACTTTTACCCTGGTTGAAAACCGCGGTTAGAAACTGCAACTTCGGATTTTCTTCAGAAAAAGCTTTTCCAGAGAAGAAGGATGACCGCATTTAGGACGCTGCTATAATTTGTCTTTCAGAATAGTTTCAATTTGCAGATAGCCACCTAAAGTCCCGGGACAATCCTCAGAATAGGCCAAACCACCACAGAATTTGTCCGAATGATCATATTGACCACTCCAAATTCTTTCATAAGGAAATATCTCACTGATATCGTCCATAAGATGTACCCCCGGCTCACCTGCATTGTAGCAATCAAAGCTAAAAATCCCACCTCCGCCACAATCTTCACCGAAACCCGGAGCAATCAAAGTAACTGATTCGCCGCATTCCGCGGTAGGATAAATAGCGTGTTTGTCTTCCGAAATCTGGAGCCTTAAATGATCGTTCCGAAATTCCAGAGACGCAGTCATCTCATCATCTCCGGCTGGCCAGATTTTGCCCACATTGGTCGATTCACCTCTAGCAGCCCAAACACCGGAATGGCCGGTAGATTCTTGACCATGGGCAGAAGTATAAACCCACTTTAATTCCAGATTTTTGCTGTCTATGATTTTCCAGGCCATAATCACCTTTTCCCGGTCTCCATTATGAGCTTCCAGGCCATCGTACCGGCCATAATCTTTACTCCATACCATTACGTAAATAAAGAGAACATATTCCGGATTCGTCACGTTTTCCGGATAGGGTGTTATTCTAACGATATTAACGACATTGTGAATACCCCGGTTTTGAAGCCAGTCCTCCTCCTCATCCAGTTCAAAATAAGGATTAACGCGGATCATTGCTTCCTCTTCCCAGGGCTGGTTGATTCCATCCTTATCTGGATCCAGTTTAGGATCCACAAAGATAGGACTATCACTGCTGATTTTTCGTCCCTCATCCGAAGTGGTTAGAACCGGTTTATTAACCTGGATGCTAATATTTTTTCCCTGTATTACCAGCCGCTAACAGTCTCCGGCTGTTGGCGGGTCTGAAATCTTTCCGGTAAGGTTGGCTGGCAGAGCGGCGCAACGGACCGAACTAAGATCCAATATGAGAATATGAATTTAACATTTATTTTGTAGGCACGAACCTACTAATACTTAGAGAAGGTAATAATTAAGTTTATTTATCCTGTATTATGTAATATGCGTTATAACAATCAGCTACATTAAATTTAGGAACATTTGAATTGACAATGCGTAAGCCTGTGTAATATACTTCGTATTATATTTCAGATTATGATATGTCTTTCCACATTTCCGTTTACCATACCTAACCTATTGCTACTAAATATTTTCAAGAGACAGAACCAATCTATATAATTATAATTAGATCTGGTCGTATCTATTAATTGGATTCAGACGAAATTGTAAAAAGAGATTTTCCAAAAATATTATTAATGGAGGTATTAAATCAATGGCGCAAAAGCTAGCAGGAAAAGTGGCGGTAATTACAGGAAGTGGCGGTGGTATTGGCAGAGAAGTAGTCCTGGCAATGGCAGCCGAGGGAGCTAAGATAGTAGTTTCTGATATTGGTAAAGATGCGGATGGCGGTTATGCCGCTGACAGGGTGGTTACTGAGGTAAAAAATACTGGTGCAAATGCAGTGGCTAATTACGATAACGTGGCCACAATTGCAGGCGGAGAGAGTATTATTCAAACCGCTGTCAAAAATTTTGGGCGCATTGATATTCTGGTAAATTGCGCCGGCAATTTCAACGCCAAGCCCACAGTTGAAATGACCGAACAAGAGTGGGACTCCATCATAGCAGTTCATTTAAAGGGCCTGTTCTCTTGCACTCAGGCAGCTTTAAAAGAGATGATTAAACAAAAGAGCGGGCGGATTATTAATATCTCTTCGACAGCTGCTTTCCCACCGGAAGTTAGAGCGGCGACGATTGCCTATGGCACCGCCAAGGCAGGGGTGTTAGGTTTCACCCTGATGTTATCCATGGAGCAGGCGGGCAACGGAATTACGGTAAATGCGGTGATACCTAATGCCGTGACCAAACTCTTCCCGATGCAAAGACAGGTTTTTGGCGGTGGTCAGAGAGGACAGCCGGGAGATGTTGCTCCGTTGTTCACTTATCTGGCGACCGATGAAGCTAAGGATATCACCGGTCAATTTATTTATTCCTGCGGTGGAGATATCTGCGTCTTCAACCGGCCTAATCAGTTCCCGGGACCGCATATGTTTGTGCGTAAGATGGGTAAATGGACAGTGGATGAGCTGACCACACTGGTACCGCAACTCATCACTAAAAAATAGGGGTTTTTCGTCTAATCAGAAACTAATCAAAATAGAAACCCAATAGCCTATCTCTATTCCGAGATAGGCTATTTCATAGTTTCGAAAATAAGGAATGAACAACTCGGCTACTTATTTTATGTATAGCTTAACTTCATTATTTTCGGGTTATTGAAATTCATTTTTTAAATCCACTACTGTTAATCTCGAACACCAGTAGTTTTGCAGTTTTTTTGGCAGAATATTATAATCATTTAAAATCATTAACGATAGACGATTCAGCATATCGAATCCCAATTAAACAGCCATAGTCTCATTTCATAGTTAACTTCGATGAAGACTATCTATATGATATCTGATGATACGTGTAACCTAAGGTGACAATTAGTGAAAGTAATCTATAAATCGATTGTTTGTAAGATATGCGGCTCTGAAAATGTTATCTGCTTTGGGCATTATAATGGAATCCAGAGGTGGAGATGTAAAGATTGCCTGCATAAATTTGTGGATAATAACGCATTGCCTGGAATGAGAATACCGACAGAACAAATCGCAACAGCCCTAGGCGCGTATTTTGAAGGGAGGAGCATAAGTTCCATCCCGGAGATCATGTATCAGATCTGCGGAAATTTTGTTACCAAGTCTTCTATTGATAAATGGGTCTGTAAATTCTCTGAATTGGCGATAAATGAGGCTAATAAAACCAGGGTTGAGGTTGGTGACATCTGGATCGCAGATGAGAATGCCGTTAAAATTCGCGGAAAAAACTATTGGGTTATAGATATTATCGATCTGAAAACCAGGTTTCTGTTAACAGCCAAGTTATCTTATGGTCGCGCCACTAATGATATCCGCTATGCTCTGGAAGCGGCCGGTGTTAAAGCCAGAAAAACACCCAACCAGATTCTTACGAATGGTCGAAAAAATTATTTGGACGGGATTGAATTGGCTTATGGAGCAGATGTGAAAAATATCTGGGATATCTCTACCGAAAACAGGGTAGACTCAACTCGTTTTGTTGAACAATGGAGTAATATACGACGTACCCGCAATGCCATCTTAAGGCGTCTTAAAAAGAGCGACCGGGCGCAATTAGTAATCAATGGCTGGCTAGTCCATTATAACTATTTTAATATGCAGGAAATACTCAATGGAAGGACTCCATCCAGGGTAGCCAGATCAGACTTCAAATTTCGCAACTGGCTGGACTTGATTTGCCGTTCAAAACCCGAAGTTGAGATAGAAGGATTAAATAAATTACCCGGTTCATTAAATAATGCGCTCGTTCAGATTCAAACTTTATAGCATCTTATTGAAAATTCAACTTAGAGGGTATTCTCCCGGTAGGTTCCGGGCTTTGGTTTAGTAAAAAACGTTCAGCGATATCTTTAACTTTTGTGGATAATTTTGGTTGTTATTTAATTAATTTTAATGCTATACTTCTGTAATTAACAACCAGTATTCTACACAATTAACCCGAGTACATTGACAAAACATATTCCAAAAGGATACTGTCAAATATGACGGCATATATGTATACTTACGGCAATGCATAATATTTTTGTAGAGTTGGTATTTGTCAGAGAAGATATTCTTCTCAGGCTGGAAAGGAGTGGCGGGATAGATGTTGGACTTTTCTTTTACCGAAGATCAAATTATGATGCGCAACATGATTCGCGATTTTGCTCTTAAGGAGATCGTCCCCGGATATAAAGAAAGAGTTAAAAATCAGACGGTCCCTCGAGAACTCATAAAGAAAATTGCAACTATGGGCTTATTGGGATTAAATGTTCCCGAAAAATACGGCGGCCAGCCTCAAAACGCGGTCACCATCGGAGTCGTGCTCGAAGAAATAGCCAAGTATGCTGAAGATGCCGCCCTCGTGGTATCTTATACTCTGGGTCAAGCAGATTTTCTCAAAATAGCCACCGAAGAAGTCAAAGCAGAGTGGTTCCCTGCGATGGTGCAGGGTGACAAAGTGGTTCTGGTGGCGGCTACCGAGGCGGATGCCGGTTCCGACCTCAGCAACTTGAAAACTACAGCTCGTAAAGATGGAGATTATTATATCCTTAACGGTGAAAAAAACCGGACCTCATTTGCTTTTTTGGGAGACGCAGCGATCGTACTCGCTAAAACCCAGCCTGCCTCAAAAAGGATTTCCGCTTTTCTGGTCCCCATGGATCTGCCCGGAATTTCGAAGACCCTTATTGAAGATATGGGAGTCGAGTCTACTTGCGCCGGAATTGTATCATTTGAAGACGTGCGCTTGCATCGGAAATACCTGCTTGGCGACGAGGAGGGAAATGGTTTTCTGGAGATGATGAAGAATTTCGATTGTAACCGCGTCTATTTATCTTTAATGTCTCTGGCCAAGGCTGAAATATCACTTGAAGAGACCAATGAATATGTCAAACAGCGGGTGCAATTCAGTAAACCTCTGGCGAATTTTCAGGGAATATCTTTCAAATTAGCAGAAGCAGCCACTTATCTGGAAATGGGCAAATGGCTATGTTATCGGACACTCTGGATGAAGGACCAGGGAATAAAACATACTCGGGAATCCGCCATGGTCAAATGGTTTTGCCCGAAGATAGCCAGCCAGATCGTTCATGATTGTTTGCTTACCCATGGACACTACGGATATAGCAAAGACCTTCCTTTTGAACAAAGATTAAGAGATACAATTGGTCAGGAAATCGGCGATGGAACTGCAGAAGTCATGAAGCTGATCATTGCGCGCGATATGATAGGGAAGAACTTTACAGGATAAGATCTATTATTAGTGTTTACTTATGGTTGGCGAAATATATTATTAGCGTTAAATATCTATTCAGTAACAACCATTAGTGAACAATAGTCTGAATATCAAGTTGACTTCTTAAAAACAAAAGTATAAATTAAATTCAATCTTTTTACGGCGATATTGTTTGAGAATCGCTTTGGATTATTTATATAATATATAATATTTGTATCATCGTTTAAATTAAACATCCATTTCCAAACGGAATAAACCGTAAAAAAGAGCGCCAAGCTGGCATCGCCCCAGAGCCAGGCGGAAAAGTTCAATAAAATAAGTACTTTCACAAACGACTAAGCTTCTCAACAGGCTCATTCGATGTTCCTTTAAGGTCAGATAATAAAATTCTTGATGTCTTCTGCCGAGCAATAAGATCAGAGAATCGTTTTCCATTTCGGAATAACAAATAGCTTAAGCGAACGTGATTACGATATCTGGCAAATAGTTATTAAGCGGAGGTTTGTATGTACAGCAAGAAACTCTGGATCCTTGTGGCTATTATCACTTTAATCTCGGTGATCGCATTGACAGCATGCTCCGGCTCCACTCCGGCGCCCACTACACCGGCCGCCAAGACTTCAAATACTTCCACCTCTACCGCTGCGGCTCAACCGAAAGAACTCAAAATCGGCGTCATTATTGATTTGTCAGGCTTTTTATCGGTCTTCTTTATTCAGGATGAAAAAAACCTGGAACTCACCGCCAACTACATTAATGAGAAGGGTGGGTTAACTATTAATGGACAGAAATATAATATAAAACTGGTAGTCCAGGATGGAAAAAGCTCCGTAGAAGGAGCACTCACTGCCGTTAATATGCTGGTTTCTGATCCCCAAATCAAATTTGCCCTCGGTCCCATGGCCTTCGAAGGTGGAGCTACCACGCCCATATTTGAGGCTAATAAAATACTCCATGTATTCAACTACACGATTTGTGATCCAACCTCAATCAACTCGAATACGCCATATGCATTTGTAGGCGATGATGGCCCCGTAGGGCAAGCTATCGCGATGTTTAAGATTGCAAAAAAGGAATACCCGGACGCCAAAACTATGGCACTGGTCTGCCCGGATGACGGCAGCGCCAACTTCCTGATCCCAAAATATAAACCAATTCTGGCAAGCATGGGATACACGGTCCTTAATAATGGCGAGGCGGTCTCATTCCCTAATGAAATGCAAGACTTCACTCCGATAGCCGACAAAATAAATGCCTTAAAGCCGGATGTTGTAATACAGACCAGCACTACTCCCACCTCAGTGGGTGGTATCGTCAAAGGACTGCGAGCGTTAGGCAATAAAGTTCCATTCATCTGCAACAACTTTGGTGGTATCCCCAGTATTTTGGATTTAATTGGTGCGCAGGGATCAACCAATTACATCTCCTTAAGTTATTATGCCGCGGATCCAAACAATCCGCCCTTGTTTAAAGAACTGATCTCCAGAATGCCACCGAACTCTTTTATTACTTTTTCCTATGCTAACTGTCTGTACACTCTAACCCAGATTATTCAGAAAGCTAACAGCATAGACCCGAATGTGGTCAAAACTACCTGGGAATCTACAGATACTGTAGATACTCTGTTCGGGACCGGAGTAATGGGTGGAGACCAGACTTACGGCCTTAAGCATCACGCGGTGGGGGTCGCCGTACCTTACCAGAAAGTGATGGATAACAAAGTTCTGACACTGCCTTACAATGACTGGATGGATGTTGGCCAGATTCCGTAAAAACATAGCTAATTATCGTCTACTGTGGCGGAAAATTCCGCCACAGTAGTACAAAACTCAGGTTTCGATATTTGGCTCGAATTCAATCCTGTTTTGGTCTGAAAACACAAATTATTTAAGTTATCACTTTATTTAAAAACGCCAGATTTTCTTCTCAAGCCCCCCTCGCATTTATATCGAGGAGAACGAGGTCGATATGGAATTGGTGGTCCAGACACTAACTAATATGCTGATATTAGCAGCTCTTTATATATTGGTAGGCCTGGGGTTTGCTTTCCTTTTTAATTTGCTGGGGATATTCAACATCGCACACAGCTCCATCTATATGGTTTCCGGCTATCTTGGATATTTGTTTATCGGCGCATTAGGCCTCAACCAATGGCTGGGTTTTGCTCTGGTAGTGATCATAATATCTGCCTTTGGTATATTTTTGGAGAAGTTCTGTTTTCGTCCTTTTATCGGAGACTTCAATCGCCAAATAATGGTCTGTGTAGCTTTAATCGCATTTTTGACGACTACCGTGAATATTGCCATAGGGAGCCAAAAATTTGTTATTCCCAGTCTGGTGAAAGGAATTCTGGATGCAGGTCAGTATTCGGTTGCCTGGGACAGGATCCTCACCTTCGGTATCGGGTTAGTTACGCTGGTGGGAATCCTAATCTTTATTAACCGTACGCGATGGGGCCAGCAAATGCAAGCCATTACCCAGAACCGGGAAGGAGCTTCCCTGACCGGCATCAATATTAAACGTATTTCAGCCTTCGTTTGCGCCCTGGGCTGCGGTCTGGCAGCTATTGCCGGAGTCCTTGTAGGTTCAATGTACAGTCTGGACCCTTTTATGGGGCAAAGTACCCTGGTTAAAATTCTCATGCTGGTTATCCTGGCCGGGGTGGGGAGCTTTGAGGGTATTTTCATTGTGGGATTGATCCTGGGCATACTTTACGCGGGTTTACCAATCTTGTTGCCCGGAGCATTCAGCGACGCGGTCGCGGTAATTATCGTCTGCATCATCCTGTTATTTTTACCGAGAGGATTTTTCGGCCATGAGATGTAATGGGGAAGGACTAAATCATGTCTAATAACCTGCTACCCCAAATTACTCCGGTACACACTTCGCCCGCCAGGGTTAGATGGATAAAACCGGCACTTCTTGTTGGGTTGATAATAATCATTGCTATTTTGCCATTATTCATCCATACCCCTTATATAATGCATATTTTTATTTTGACTTTCATTTACACGGCGGCTGCGGTTAGTTTACGGACTATTACCATATCAGGTCAATTCCCACTGGCGCATGGAGCTTTTATGGGTATCGGTGCTTATGCGGCTGGTATGACCTCCCGATGGCTCAACTGGCCGCCCTGGTTCACCATTCCTCTCGGCGCCGTAGCGGCCTGCTCCATAGGGATGATTTTCGGATTTCCTTACTCCAGATTAAGAGCCTTATACTATGCGATGGGCAGCCTGTTTTTCGGCGTGGCGTTAGTTAGTGTGGCTCAATCATCCGGGATGATTACCGGAGGATTCAGCGGCCTCACCGGAATTCATCCGCTATTCCCCGGCATAAGCAAAGCTCCCTATTACTATTTGTTTTTGGGATTACTGCTAATTACGATTTTAGCCCTGTACAGATTTGAATTCAGCCGGATCGGCATTAATTTAAAAGCCGTCTCTCAGTCCCACATCGTAGCTTCCAGCATAGGAATCAACGAAAGTGGATATCGAATTCTGGCTGTAGGCGTCGGCTGTTTTTTCGTCGGATTGATAGGAGCATCTTATGCACATTACAACGGACTGGTAACGCCTGGCGGTTTTGATTTAACTGCCACGCTCTGGATCGTAATGTATGTCCTGGTCGGTGGGATAAATAGTTTTGCGGGACCCCTGATTGGTACGCCAATACTGTTTTTGATTCCTGAATTTTTCCGGGGTTTAAACGCCTACTTACCTTACATTCCCGCCACGTTACTGATGATTTTTGTCTACTTGATGCCCAGCGGATTTGTAGGACTCATTTCATTAGTCTGGCGACGATTCCGGGAAGGAAAAACGGGCAGTAATAATGGAAAAGGGATATCGCCGATTCAGCTTGAGAATTAATATGCAGTGCTTACTAAACAAAGAAAAAACGATAAAATCTCTTTTTCCGGCCACTTTTAAGCTAAAAGGAGCTAAATTTTATTCTCATAGAGCTTTTTTAAAGGCGGATGAGTGCCGCCTTCTCTTCATAGATAAGTCTAATTGAATATGGTTTTCTTAATGCATGGAGGTATATGATGGACTATAAAGAGCAACTGGAAAAAATAGTCGGAAGCCAGAACGTTCATGATGACAATCAAACTCTGGAACAATATTTCGGGGATTTAAGTTTTACCCCCAGGATTAAACCCAGATGCGTGATAGAGCCGGAAGGCGCTGCCGCTGTCCAGAAAATCGTAAAGTGGGCCAACGAGACCCTGACTCCGTTAGTGACCGTTAGTTCAAGTCCACCACATCTTCGAGGTGATTCAGCGCCCGGAGTAGGAGGTGCCGTCATCGTCGACCTGAGGCGGATGAGACGCATTATCAGAGTCGACCCTTACAACAGGGTTGCCTTGATTGAACCGGGAGTGACTTTCGGTCAGCTCCAAACGGAGCTAGAGAAATCCGGACTGAGCGCCTATCTCCCCTTAAGTCCGCGAAGCACCAAATCGGTCGTGGCAAGCATGCTCGAAAGGGAGCCGATTACGATACCTGCGCATCACTGGGATGCAACTGACCCTATGCTCTGCGCTGAAATTATTTTTGGGACCGGTGATATTTTGAGAGGTGGGGACGCTGCCGGACCTGACCCCATCGAAAAACAATGGGAATTAGGCAAAGTTCAAGCAACGCCGATGGGGCTCGGACAATTCAATGAACACAGGTTAATATCCGGGGCGCAGGGGACCATCGGAATTGTTACGTGGTCAGCCCTGAAATGCCGGTATTTATCCAAATTGAATCGTACTTTTGTTGTTCCATCCAGAGACCTGGAGTCTCTGATTTCGCTAAGCTATCAGCTTTCGAGAATCAGGCTGGGCGACTACTGCTTTATCTTGAACGGAGTTAACCTGGCCTGCTGGCTTGGCAGGAATACAGGTGAGATCGAGGCGCTCAAAAAAGCCCTTCCCAATTGGGCCCTTATTGTAAGTTTCGAAGGTTATGGTGATTTTCCCGAGGAAAAAGTGCAATATCAGGAAGCTGATTTCAAAGAAATCGCCGGGTTCTGCCAACTGGAGCCGGTGACCGGAATTGCCGGAGTGGATGAAAAAGCCATTTCCAATTTATTGTCTTCGGTTTCCCCCGAGCCTTATTGGAAATTTCGCTATAAAGGTGGATGTCATGACCTGTTCTTTTTAACTACTCTGGATAAGACTCCAAAATATATCTCCAGTATAGATGAAATGAAATTTCCACAGGAGAATATCGGAATTTATCTACAACCAATAGTCCAGGGCACCAGCTGTCACTGCGAATTCAATTTTTATATCGATCCAACGAAACAAGACGAAATCAACGGTGCTAAATGGATGATAAATGAAGGAGGCCGCAGTCTGGCCAGACAAGGTGCTTTCTTCTCAAGGCCTTATGGCGCCTGGGCCGAATTCGCCTTTAATGACTCGGCGGATGCCGTGCTTATGCAAAAAAAGGTCAAACAGATATTTGATCCCAAAGGCATTCTGAATCCGGCCAAATTGCATTTCTAGTGACCGTTTATAAATAGTGATAAAGACAGGAGGTCTGCTTATGGTTCTCGAAGCTTATAAACACGATATGCAAAGATGCACCCGCTGCTCATATTGCAAATTTATCCCTTATGAAACTTATAAGAATCCGGATTTCATTGCCGGTTGCCCTTCCGCAAGCAAATATAACTTCCATGCCTATTCGGCCGGTGGCAAATTTAATATGGCGCTGTCGCTTCTGGCTGGCAGAATACAACAATCGGATACCTTTCTGGACGCGCTTTATCGTTGCCAGATGGATGGCAGCTGCGATGTTTCCTGTAAAGCTATTCAGGATATCGAACCTTTGCAATTGATGCAGGATCTCCGGATCAAATGTGTTGAAGACGGCCGAACGATACCATCTCATAATATTATGATTGATGGTCTTCGGAAAGAAGACAACATGATGCAGTCTTCCAAGATGGACAGGGGCCTGTGGGCTGAAGGTCTGGGCGTAAAAGACCTGGCTAAGGAGACGGCGAAAACCATGTTTTTTGCGGGCTGCCAGTATTCTTTTAACCGAGATCTGTGGCCGGTAGCCCGGAGCGGACTTTCTCTGCTTATTAATGCTGGAGTAGATGTCGGCATCCTGGGGCGGGCGGAAATGTGCTGCGGCGGACGAGCTTATGAGATGGGCTACGCCGGCGAGCTGAAGAAATATGCCGAACGCCAGGGAAAAATATGGAAGGCAGCCGGCATTGAAGCCGTCGTTACTCCCTGTGCTCACTGCTATCAAACGTTAAAGGTGCTGTACGACAAAATAGAGAATAAACCGGAGGTTGAGATCCTCCATATTACAGAATTTCTTGACCGCCTGATAAAAGAGGGGAAGATCAAGCTAAAAAGATCGGTGCCTTTGAAAGTGACCTATCATGATCCCTGTCACCTGGGAAGATTAAGTGAGCCCTGGGTACACTGGAGCGGTAAAGAAAAGAAAGTTCTGGGGCAGTTGATCGTCCACGATCCACCGAAGAAATTCAGGCGGGGAGCGGGCGGGGTATATGACATCCCTAGAAATATCATTAAAAGCATCCCGGGTTTGAAATTTAATGAAATGTACCGAATCCGGGCGTATGCCTGGTGCTGCGGGGCAGGAGGGGGTGTGAAAGAAGCCTATCCTGACTTTGCTGTCTGGACTGCCAAAGAGAGAATCCGGGAAGCTAAAGCAGTGGGAGCTGAGGCAATCATCAGCGCCTGCCCGACCTGCAAGCAGAATTTTCTGGATGCCGTTAAGGAGACCGGAGACAATCTAAAAGTGATGGACGTAGTAGAACTAATACAGGAATCGATATAAGAGATTAATCATAGAGAGATTCCGGTCCAGGCTCTTCTCGCCCGATAAGTGGCAAATACGAACTGTAACGGAATCGCCGGCTTTTGCCGATATATTAGATATGGAGGAAAGAAAATGGACCTTTCTAAGTGGGAATACGGTGCTTTAGAAGATATTGTAGGACCAGAAAACATCTCTCAAGATCCAGTGATAATGGATACATATAACCAGGTGTGGGGGAATCAGCTCGTTTTTGGAGAAAAATGGTCGCGGCGACCCTCAGCCGTACTTTTACCGGGAAGCACTGAAGAGGTCCAGGCCATTGTCAAGGTCTGTAACCGATATGGAATTGTGTTTAAACCATTTTCTTCCGGGTTTGAGATTACGGCCATTGCTCTGGCCAGAGATAAGTCCGTCACACTGGACTTAAAGAGAATGGATAAAATTCTGGAAATAGACGTTAAAAATATGCATGCCGTAGTTGAGCCCTATGTTTCGGTGCACAGGTTCCAGGTAGAATTGGCCAAACATGGACTGTTTTACGGAGCTGTAGCCGCCGGCCCGAGCGCCGGCGTGATTGCCTCCTCTTGCTGCCACGCCGGTACCGGCCAAACCAACGTCAGTGCCGGAGCCATCGAGCGAAATGTACTGGGTGCGGAATGGGTTTTGCCTACGGGAGAAATACTCAAGCTGGGTTCAGCCGCAGGTGGAAACGGATGGTTTTCCGCCGATGGACCGGGGATAAGTCTAAGAGGAGTACTTCGAGGCCATTGCGGGGCTAACGGAGGAAATGGGATTGTAACAAAGGTCAGTGTGAAAGTTTACCCCTGGTATGGACCTCCGGAAATGGAGCGTTCGGGGGAGATTCCTGCGCTAATGGCCGTCAAACAGGTCCCGGATAATTACAAAATATTTATCATAAGTTTCACGGATCAGAATAAAGCTTTTGATGCTATGGCAGAAATTGGCAAAGCTGAAATAGCTAACTCCTGTTACCAGATTCCTGTACCTCCGGGTGGATACCTTGGCGAAGGCAATGACGAGATGTGGGACTTTATGCAGCAGATTAAACTGCCTCCGGAGGCTTTTGTGAATCCTGTCTCGATGGTAGTAGTAGTCCTGGGGACGGGTTCCAAAAGGGAAATGGCCTATCGGGAAAAATATTTGTTGAAGCTCATGGATCAGTACGGCGGCACACTTCCTCCGGCCTTGAATAATCAAATGGCTTTGACCGGGTTGTATGATGCGACCATGTTTAGCTTCGGATCTACCCGTCACGTGTTCCGTATGACCGGCGATTTCTTTATCAATCCCTGTGGCGATTCCAGCAAGGATTTGATTAAAAACCTTCACAAGACAGCCTTTGAAGTCATGAGCCCTTATTGGAAGAATGGGACCATCTTGCAGGTCGGACCGGCAGTCTTCTTTGTAGTGTATGAAAACTCTACGGACGGCGCTCATCATGAAGACCTGTATTTTTACGATCCGTATGATGCCGATTCACTGAAAGGGACGCGGGAACTGATAGGGAAAACGGTGGATCCAAACGGAAAATTCCGGAGACTGGGTGTTCCCTGTTTGGGGGGTGGACTCCAATTCGAACCAGAAAGCCACATTCATCAGAACTGGGGACCGGTTTATGACAATTATGACCTCTGGCAGAGAAGGATCAAGGCAGCCATAGACCCGCAGGGAGTAGCGGATTGGGGATGCTACGTGCCGTCAGAATACCCCAAATAGAAACCAGGTCAGAAAAATATAATACCTTTTATTCAGCGTATTACAGTGAAAAGGTCGCCGCTATTACTATGATGAACATACTCTCCAGGCGGCCTTCTCTCGTATTTCGATAAAATAAATTCACCACTGGTCAATTGGCCCACCGGTGGTGAAAAATGAAACCTTCTTTCCCTTCACCCGTTTCCCGGGTTATCCGCTTTAACTTTCAGAATGAGTTAAGTCAGATATAGAGAAGGGTAATTCCTGAACCTGTCTCTATTATTATGATAATTGCTTAACTTTTTGGGTAAAAGCAGGTAAGGCTTTCTTCCAATCTGCCACAATACCAAAGTGGGCTACTTTAAAAATATTTGCCTCCGGGTCTTTATTGATAGCGACGATAGTTTTTGAGCCGGAACATCCACTCAGGTGCTGGCTGGAACCAGACAATGCTACCGCGATGTATAGATCGGGGCTAACAATCTTACCGGTAAGCCCAATCTGAATGCTGTCCGGTACCCATTTATTATCACAGGGAGGACGGCTGGCTCCCATGGCTCCCTTCAATAATTTGGCCAGCTCTTCTATTTGTTTAAAACCGTCCGGACCTCCCATGCCTCGCCCACCTGTCACGATCACGTGCGCTTCCTCTAACTTTACCCCGGCAGCCGCTTCAATCTTCCTTTCTACCACTTTCGTCCGGATAGCGGCGGGATCGATCCCTGCGGCAATATTAATGATTTCACCTTTTCGATTCTCATCTTTAGCTGACGGAGACATGGCTTTGCTTCTCACCGTAACAATCTGGGGATCAACTTCACAATACTGGACCACCAGAGCATTACCACCGTAAACAGGCTTCGTCATTAAAAGACGTTTTGTCGCCGGATCGATCGCCAACGACACGCAGTCCATGGTAGCGGCCGAATTTAAGCGGAACGCCAGACGAGGGGTTAGATCTCTTCCTGTCTGGGTCTGTCCCAACAATACAATAGAAGGGGCTGATTGCTTGACGACCTTTTCCATCAGCATCAGAGAAGTGTCTGTTAGATAATCCTTTAAACCAGGATCATCTACAACATAGACTTTATTAGCCCCGTATAAAATAGCTTCTTGAGCGACGGCGGCAACATTATTACCAATCAGGACAGCGCTTAACTCCTGCCCAAGCTCAGCCGCCAATCGACTCCCGGCACCGAGAAGCTCGGTGGAGATCGAAGCTAATTTGTTTTCTATAGTCTCACAGTAAACCAGAACTCCTTTATCCGACATATCGTACTCCTAAATTCTATTAAACGAAACTGTAACTATAACCTATCTTATGATTTAGATCACCTTTACTTCTCTGAGCCTTTGAGCCAATTTGGCAGCAGACTCCTCGGGAGTATCGGCACTGATAATTTCACATTTACCTTCTCTCACCGGCTGATATAATTTGATAAGCCTGGAACGTCTTCCGCTGGCTCCAATCTTCGCCGGATCCACTCCAATATCGGCTGGCTTCCAAACAACGGGCTCTTTACGTTTTGCCATCATTATTCCTTTAACATTAGGATACCGCGGAGCAGCATGTTCATTACTCAAAGTGATGACTGCCGGTAAATTTACTTCGATCAATTCAACTCCATCCGGCACTACCCGTTCTACTCTGGCTTTGTTTCCTTCGACATCAATTTTCCTGGCAATGGATACACTCGGCAGTCCTAATATTTCGGCGATACCCAGACCAACTTGTCCCGAATCCCAGTCCGCGGCTTGTCGACCGCAAACAATGAGATCAAAGGAGCCAATTTTCTTGATAGCCTGTGATAAAGCATAAGCCGTCGACCAGCTGTCTCCATCGACAAAAGCCGGATCTTCGAGCAATACCAGATCATCCGCTCCCATGGAAAGAGGTTTTTTGACCACATCCCGGAGTAGATTCATTCCCAGGCTCAAGGCAGTAATTTTTCCGCCTACCTTTTCTTTAATTCGCAAGGCCGCTTCAACGGCATATTCGTCAAAAGTGCTGATAACCGGAGGCATTCCGGGCGGAGGAATTACTTTATTCGTGGTAGGATCAATTTTAAAGCTGCTGGGAGGCGCTTCGGGGTCGTTGACTTGCTTGACGCAGACAATGATGTTCATGATTATTGGACTCTCCTGCTAAATAATTGTACTCGCTAAAAATGGGCGTCCTTAGCCAGAAATTGAAAGTTTGTGGCTAACAGGACACCTCCTGAAACAGGTAGTCTATTATTTGTAGAAAAAAACGCGTTGAAAATGCTAAATTTGATTTCTATTATAGCAAGGATGTATGATGTACGCAAGTGAAGTTCGCACCTGAATTTAATCTCAAATAGATGCTGTCAGATATGACAGCTTATGTGTAGGAAGAAGGTCTCTTACAGATTCAGAATAGAAAAAGAAAGGGGGAATTTTATGAGCGAAAATAGTTCCATGGCCGCAGGACTGGCAAAATATCCGGACCTTTTTAAACCTATCAAAATAGGCCGGGTCGAAATTAAAAATCGAATCGCCATGGCCCCCACTCTCATCAGTGCCACTGAACCCGGAGGATATCTGGGCGACCGTTTTATCCAGTTTTACGCGGCCAGGGCAAAAGGCGGAACCGGGCTTATCATCACTGGCGCAGCGATGACCGAACCACTTCACACAGGGCCAACTCCGGTTTTACCTTATCTCTATAATATGACTCATATGGCCGGGTGGACTGAACTGGCAGAGACCGTTCATGCCTGGGGCGCCAGGATTTTCGCCCAGGTTGATTCCGGAGGTCCGGGCCGGTTTGGATCGATTATGGGAGATCCCGGGGCACTCGCCCCTTCTCCGGTACCCATCGATATAAAATATAAAAATATCGTTCATCCCAAAGCTGAAATAATTTGGAAAAAGAAAGGATTGGACCTTTCCGCCCATTATAACCTCAGCCAGACATATCCCCTCCCCAATGAAATCCGGAAGGAAGACATTCCGCTTTTAGAAGATCGAGTGGCCTACACTACCAGCCTGGTCCAGCAATGCGGACTTGACGGTGTGGAACTGCATTTTGCGAACGGCATTATGGGCGCCAACTTCCTCTCTCCGCACTCTAATATTCGGAAAGATGAATATGGAGGCAGCCCGGAAAATCGGTTACGGTATTTGAGAAACTGTTTACAGAAGGCACGGAAGCTGGTCGGTCCGGACTTCGCTCTGGGTTTCAGAGTCAGTGCCGATGAGCATTTACCCGGCGGACGGGTGCCGGAAGAAACAGCGGACCTATGCCAGGCAGTAGAGGAATTGGTTGATTTTGTAGATATCTCCTCCGGCTCCCACCATGAATCCCATGTTTTTATGGAACCTGAAGAGGACGGGATGATCCTGGATGAAGCAGCGATCATTAAAAAGAAGCTTAAAGTGCCGGTCATTACAGCCTCGGTACATAACCCAGCCCTGGGAGATGAGGCGATTAAGAATGAAAAAACGGATTTAATAGCCCTGGGCAGAGGTTTGATTGCTGATCCTGAGTGGGCTAATAAAACACTGAATGGAAAACCTTATGTCAAATGCATTAAATGTCTTCTGGGGTGCTGTGGTAGAATCGATATCGGTCTACCGCTTAGATGTGAGGTCAATCCTCAAGTTTTATTAGAATATCAAATACCGGAATTTTCCCGCCTCAATGCTCCATTTAAACGCACTTACATTGTGAAATAAGGATACTGTCGTTCGAGTGGTTATTATCTCAGATGTGGCATTCCGCATATCGGATAAATCTTAAAGAACCTGATGCCTATGGAAACTGAGAAACCTGACAGGCTTACGAATGTAAGCCTGTCAGGTATGTGTGATAAAGTCAGTATTAAGCGGGAATTAAGGGGCTGTATCTACCAGCTTTAATGATAGCATATCTTAAAGTTAAGTTGC
>DEUU01000171.1:0-402 GCA_002362735.1 Dehalococcoidia bacterium UBA3254 | reverse complement strand
ATCAGGATGATGACCATCCAGAACAGGGCAGCCAGACTACCTTTGAAAAACAACATCGCGGATACCTTGGCAGAAGGACTGCTGTAGGTGGAAATCCAGAGATGGATAAAAATAGAAAGAGCATAAAACACCAGCATAAAACGGAAGAAGGTCTGCACGGTATTGAAATCCAGACCGCTACTAAAGGCAGAGATCACCAGTAATATGGAACCTCCTCCCGCCAGACCCCCGGCTACCACTAACAGAGGCATGATGCCCGAGTTCCAGAACTTAATCCCATTCACAAACCCTACTACAAACCCACTGTAGATGGCGACTCCAAAAGCCAGGATGCCCGCTACTACCCGGAAGAACATCTCAACTGCCGTGGTTTCATTCGTCAAAAGGGAGATTAACAACTGA
>DEUU01000148.1:9653-19127 GCA_002362735.1 Dehalococcoidia bacterium UBA3254 | reverse complement strand
TAAAGGGACGCAAGAGATTAACTGTGGTATAGCTGATGCCTCTCCAACAAGTAAAACAATGAAGAGGGAAGAGCGGCTCACAAAACCAGAGCAGTTTACATCAGTTTACAAAGAGGGTAATACCCAGGTTGATCGAATTCTGGTTTTAAAGGCTAAACCCAATCAGCTTAAATTTTCCCGGTATGGTATTTCTGTTAGCAAACACATAGGCAAGGCTGTAGTCCGCAACCGTGTAAAGCGTGTTTTACGAGAAATATTAAGATTAACTCTAATTTCCCCTGGATGGGATATAATTTTAATAGCGCGTAGCCCATCAGCGGGTGGGGATTACCAGGAATTAAATAAATCAGTTTTAAAACTTTTATCCCGGGCTCATATCTTGGCTAAGTAAGATGAAAACTTTAGCTATTGGGATGATTAAAGTATATCAGTCGACGATATCTCAGATAACGCCGCCGCAATGTCGGTATCTACCGACTTGTTCCCAATATACCGCCGAAGCGATTAGCAAGTATGGTCTCTTTAAAGGAATTTTGATGGGGATGCGGCGAATTGCTCGCTGTAACCCGTTCCACGAAGGTGGTTATGACCCGGTGCCCTAACATTATAACTGGGGGTAATTGATCTTGAATCTGAAGCGAAACCGGAAACTGCTGATTAAGCTCTCCATAGCTCTCTCTTTTCTTTTAATTGCGGCGATATTGTTGACTGGCTGTGTCAGCGGGATGGCGCCTATTGGATGGTCCGGGGTTACCATAGGAAATAACGGAACAGCTTTCACCGGATCCAAAGAGGGTAAATTAGTTGCTATCAATTTAACCAATAACTCGGTCCAGTTTTCTGATCCGTTAAAAATACCGCCGGCTTCAGGATTGAGCTGCGCCTCCAGCGGTGGCAGCGGCGGCGCCTGCGGAGGTTCGGCCCCTGCGGTAGCAATTTATGGCAGTCCCGCCTTTATCACCGATGTTCCGATTGTAGATAATACTGTAGGTAGTATTGTGGTCGTTGCCGGATACAATGGCGTCGTAATTGCTTTCGATGCCAGTAATCCCAGGACCATAATATGGCAGTATCCAATTAACGGGAATTTACAGCCCATAGTCAGCGGAGTAACGGTGTCTGGCCGCACTCTGTATTTTGGATGCATCGATAAAAATGTTTATGCTCTGGACGTCACCAGAGGGATTGAGAAATGGAGATCTACGCTGGGAGATCAAATCTGGTCGACCCCTGTTGTGGACAATAATATGGTGTTCGTTGGCTCTTTTGATAAAAATATTTACGCCCTCGATGCTAATTCAGGAAAGGAAGTATGGCATTTCCCCACCGGGGCTAATACCGTCTCAACTCCACTGGTGGTTAATGGGACTGTCTATGTCGGTTCTCTGGATCGTAACCTTTATGCGATCGATGAAAAAACCGGACAGGAAAAATGGAGTTATCTGGCGGGCAACTGGTTTTGGGCGAAACCGGTTATTGTAAATGGAGTAATCTTTGCGCCGAATCTGGATGGCAAGGTGTATAAATTGGATATCAATACCGGTAAACCAGTAGCCGACCCCTCTGATATGGGGGGGCAGGTATCATCCTGGCCCGTGGTTATTAATAATCAATTGATCATCGCCACTCAAAACGGAAAATTAATTGGTTTGGATACGACTAATCCATCTGCCGGCTCAACTTTGATTTCTTCAATCATTCAAAATGTGACCGCTCCTCTAGCAGCCGTCGGAAGTATAGTTTACATAAATGGACCGGACAATAATTTATATACTTATAATATATCCAATGGCGCCAGAACAACTGTACCGTTAAAACAATAATAAATATCTGAAGAGAGGTAAACTTCTTTGAATCTAGGGCCCTGGGATATCGCCATGCTCCAGTGGATGATCAACCTGCTCATCGCACTGTCTCATTTCCTTTTTAACAATTTCGGATTGACTATTATAATCTTTACTTTGATTATACGGTTTGTCCTGCTTCCTTTAACTTTGAGACAGCTGCGGGCGACTAAAGCCATGACAACGTTGCAGCCTAAACTCATGGAGATCCAAAAGAAATACGGCAAAGATAAACAAAAACTTGCTCAGGAGCAAATGGCATTATATAAGGAATCTGGTGTTAGTCCAGCAGGCTGCGCCATTCCAATGTTAATCCAGTTCCCGATCTGGATTGCTCTATATCAAGCGATTGTTCTGGCGTTGGCGGTCAGTCCGGAAGCGCTTCTGAACCTATCCCGCTATTTTTATTCCTGGGCTTTACCACTGGCCTCCTTACCGTTAAATAATCAATTCCTGGGATTGAATTTAGCCCAGGGTAATGCGCTCCTGGCTGTCATTGTCGGTATTACGATGTGGGTACAGCAGAAAATGGTGACGCCGACGACCCAGGATCCTCGTACTGCCCAGCAAAGCCAGATGATGCTCTGGATGATGCCTATCATTTTTACATTCTTCAGTCTGTCATTCCCAAGCGGCCTGGCACTTTATTGGGTAATCTCGAACATCTTCTCTATCGTGGTCCAATATTTTGTCACGGGCTGGGGAGGTTTGAGTTTTAATTTCCGGAGAGGATCGAAAGAAAGTGGATCAGAAAGAGATAGGAAACTCAAGAAGCGATTGGCTATAGAAGAATCAACTAAAAAAGATACTGCTATTAAATCTTCTGATGACGCAAAAGAAGGAACTGATGATGGAAAATCTGGAGATATCCGCTCGGACAGTGGAGGAAGCGACCAAAAAGGCTCTAACCCAATTAAACGTTGGTTTGGAAGAAGTTGAAATTACCATTTTAAACGAGGGAAAGGGTGGCATTCTGGGGCTGGGAGCCGAAGATGCCAGGATCAGTGTGAAACTGCTTCATCCCGCTCCGGAAGAAAACAGCGCTGATATAGATGCCGTTAATGTTGCTAAAGATGTGTTGGGGAACTTGTTAACCCGCATGGGTGTTAAAGCCAGTATTAACATCGAAAAGAATGAAACGATTATTAACGAGGAAGATACATCTAATCCAGATACACTCAATATCGTTGGTGATGAACTTGGAATTCTTATCGGGCGCCGTGGCCAAACATTAGATGCATTGCAATACCTTGTAAGATTAATAGTTTCAAAAAAATCCAGCTCGAAAACTCATATCATTGTTGATGTTGAAAACTACAAACAGCGTCGTTATGAGGATTTAAAAACACTGGCTTTAAATGTCGCCTCACAGGTAAAATCTAATAAATCATCATTCAGATTGGAACCAATGCCAGCATTTGAAAGACGAATTATTCATCTTACCCTGGCAAATAATCCGGACGTGGTCACCGAAAGCATCGGCGAAGGTGAAAGTCGCAAGGTAGTTGTATCTCCTAAAAACAGAAGATAAAATTAAAGAAGCGTTGATGGAGAAGAGTAAGAGCCAGGCAAACAGATAGCGAATCTGGAACAGTGGAAGCAGAGAAGTTTGCCCTCTGAAAATCACTCCTGAGCTGCCAACCGAATGGAATTGCAACGTGCAATTAGTAGGCCTGGCCGGAATCGTCAACCGTTATCTCTGACGGGGACATGAATACTGTGTCCTGGAGAGAGCTCTTGTTTTTTAAAACAGGGGAATCAGGGTGGTACCGCGGATTTGTTGAATCTCGTCCCTTTGGGGGCGGGATTTTTATTTTATATTTGGATCAGGAAGGAAAAAATAGATGTTTAAACCGGTTAATAGCAGAGTCGATTTTTCAAAACTAGAAGAAGCATGGCTTCCTTTCTGGAAAGACAAAGATATTTTTCAAAAGAGTGTCGATTCCCGGAAAGGACGTCCCCGTTTTACTTTATATGAAGGTCCTCCCACAGCTAACGGCAATCCGGGAATTCATCATGTATTAGCGAGGGTATTCAAGGACGTTATTCCGCGTTATAAAGTCATGAAAGGTTATTATGCTCCGCGTATCGCTGGCTGGGATACTCACGGCTTGCCTGTGGAGCTTGAAGTTGAAAAGAAATTGGGAATTTCCAGCAAAAATCAGATCGAAGATTATGGGATTGCCAGGTTTAATGAGAAATGCAAGGAAAGTGTTTACGGTTATCTTAAAAATTGGGATGCCATGACCGAGCGTATTGCTTACTGGTGCGATTTGAAGCATCCCTATATCACGATGGATAACCGTTATATGGAAACAGTCTGGTGGACCATCAAGCAGCTCTGGGATAAAGGACTGATCTATCAGGGATATAAGGTGACTCCGCACTGTCCTCGCTGTGGAACATCACTCAGTTCTCATGAGGTAGCTTTGGGTTACGAAGAAAATACCGAAGACCCTTCTGTATTTCCCAAATTTAAAACTTTAAAAACAGATAAAACAGTTATTTCGGAGCTACAGAAACAGAAACCGGTCTATTTATTAGCCTGGACTACGACGCCCTGGACTCTACCGGGAAATACTTCATTGGCAGTTTCGGCGGAAGCCGATTACGCTATAGTTGATAACAAGGATGAATATTTAATTATGGCGGAAGCCCTGCGAGCCCAGGTTGGGATCGGAGATCTCGAGGTTGTATCTACTTTAAAGGGCCATGATCTGGTAGGTATCCGTTATGAACCTCTATATAATCCTCATAAATTTGGTGTCGAGAGGAGAAGACCGACCATTTTGCCGAGTGCGGATGGTATCGAGCGAAAAGAGTATAAAATTCAGGACCCGGATGAAAACCTGAGCTACCGGGTGATAGCGACAGATTTCGTTACCATGGAAGAAGGTACCGGCATTGTGCATGTAGCCCCGGCTTTTGGTGAAGTGGACTTCGAAGCGGGACTGGAAAATGATCTGGATTTTGTTCAGCAGGTTGATCTGGGCGGTAAGCTTACAGGTACCTATCCGTTCGCAGGTAAATTTGTCAAAAAAGCAGATAAGGAAATTCTGGATGACTTGCGCTCCCGGGGGCTGCTTTATAAGAGCGGGACAATCCGGCATACTTATCCATTCTGCTGGCGCTGCAGTACGCCTCTTCTCTATTATGCCAAGCAGACCTGGTATATTCGAACAACGGCAGTAAAACAAGAACTGATTGCCAATAATGAGAATTTGAACTGGTATCCGGAGCATATTAAGTACGGAAGATTCGGAGATTGGCTGCAAAATAATGTAGATTGGGCTTTTTCCCGTGAAAGATATTGGGGGACTCCTGTGCCGGTATGGCGCTGCGAGTCTTGCGGTGTTTGTGATTGTATTGGAGGAATCGACGAGCTAGTCCAAAAATCAGGTATTGACCCGGGGACTTTCGAAACTACAACTCTGGGTTTGCATCGTCCTGCTGTAGATGAGATAACACTGAACTGTTCAAAATGCGGCGGAAAAATGAACAGAGTTCCAGAAGTCATCGATTGCTGGTTTGATTCAGGAGATATGTCGATCGCTCAATATCATTATCCCTTTAACCCGGAGAGCAAAACCATCTTTGAGAATGGCCGATTCCCTGCAGACTATATTTGCGAAGCAGTTGACCAGACTCGGGGATGGTTTTATAGCCTCCATGCGATTTCGACTTTACTCTTCAATCAAAATTGCTTCAAGAATGTGATTTGCCTGGGACATATCCTGGATGCCCAGGGCGAGAAAATGAGCAAGAGCCGGGGTAATGTAGTCGATCCGTGGAAGATAATAAACAAGTACGGGGCAGACGCTTTACGCTGGTATTGTTTAACGGCTACTCCTCCTGGGAACGTGAAACGCTTCTCTGAAGACCTGGTGGCGGAAGTCACCCGCCGTTTCCAGTTAATTCTCTGGAATGTTTATTCATTTTTCGTGATGTACGCCAATATTGATAATTACGTACCCAAAATCAAGAAGGATTTTGCTCCTGAAGCCGAGTTGGACCGATGGATTATTTCTGAACTTAATCAGTTGATTCTGGATGTGGATACTAATCTGAACAGTTATGACCCTACCGATGCTGGTCGCAAGATAGAGGAATTTGTCAACGACCTTTCTAACTGGTATGTTCGGAGAAGCCGTCGCCGTTTCTGGAAGAGTGGTAACGATACTGATAAGATTTCGGCGTACACCACTCTATATGAATGTCTTGTTACTCTCACCAGGTTGCTGGCTCCATTTATGCCATTCATGGCTGAAGAAATCTATCAGAACCTGGTTAAGTCTGCTTTCCCGGATGCCCAGGAAAGCGTGCATCTAACGGATTTTCCGGCGGCGGATACCACGAAGATTGATAAACCGCTAACATCTGCAATCCAGCTGGCTATTAAAGTTTCCAGTCTGGGGAGGGCTGTTAGGAGTGGGGCTGGTATAAAGGTACGTCAACCTTTATCCAGGGTTGTAGTTGCTGTAAAATCTAAAACCGACCGTGAAGGTCTCATGAGCTTGAAACCTCAAGTCCTTGAAGAGCTAAATGTCAAGGATATTGATTATGTCGACACTGCCTCCGAACTGGAGAAACCGGATTATGTGGTAATGACTGAGGGAGATCTTTCGGTCGCCGTCTCTACAGCGCTCACACCCGAATTGGAACTGGAAGGTATGGCGCGGGAAATCGTCCATCGTATACAGACCATGCGCAAATCCGCCGGTTTTGAAATTGCTGATTACATCGCCATCTTTTATGAAGGAGACGAATATATCCAGAGGGTAATGCAGGATTCAGCATCAGTGGACTACGTTAAACAGGAAACCTTATCAAGAAGGGTTGTTTCCGGAGTTCCGGAGCAAGGTTCTTATAACGAAAGTTTTAAGCTTGGCGGTCATGCAGTTAAGCTTGGAGTGAAAAAAGAATAGATTAGGAGGCTCAGTTTCTCTTTTACGGGAAACTGAGCCTTTGTATTTTTCTACTATTAGTTCTGGGGGGATTGCTCAAGAGTGATTGAAGCCGAACTCTGACTAGTCCCCCTCCAGTAATTAACCGAAATCGTGTCTCCGACTTTATGGGCGCGGACTTCTTTAACCAGCTCTTCGACTGTACTAACATCTTTACCATTGAACTTCGTAATGACGTCATATCGCTGGAGGCCTGCTTTATCGGAAGGCCCTCCTGCTATGACCTGTCTCAGGAGAACGCCTTTATCGACGTTCAATCTGAGCTGCCTCACTGCGGTCTGGTCTACGGTATACAAAGAAACACCCAACCAGGGGCGACTGACATATCCATTTTTAACCAGCGCATCGATGATAGGCATAGCCCCCTGTGTACTGATAGCATAACCCATACCTTCAACACCCACCTGGGCTACCTTGATGCTATTAATACCAATCACCTGTCCAGCCATATTCACGAGAGGACCGCCGCTGTTACCCGGATTAATGGCGGCGTCGGTCTGAATAAGGCCATAAAGTGTTTCGCCATTATCGGCCGAAACAGATACCCCAAGGGCGCTCACAATACCCTTGGTAGCGCTGATACCCTGTCCGAGAGAGTTTCCGATGGCTACTACCCAATCTCCCACGAGAAGGGCTGAAGAGTCGCCAATGGTTAAGGCTGCCGGCAGGTTCTGGGCATTGATTTTGATGATTGCCAGGTCAGAGACGGAGTCAGTCCGAACAGTGTCCGCATTGAAATTCCTTCCGTCTTCCAGTGTAACCGTAATATCATCTGCTCCTTCCACGACATGATTGTTGGTAACTACAAGGCCGTTGGAATCAACGATCCATCCAGATCCAGCTCCTTCCTGGGTATAGGTTCCCCCGAATATACTCTGACTGGTAACTTTGGTGTTGATGGCTACAACAGAAGGACGAACTTTAGCTATTACGGAGGAAAAATTGGGCAAATTGATCGAACTGCCCGCAGTAGCAACAGGACTGATGCTAAAAGATGGATTAATGGGTGAAGGAGTGGGAGTGCTGGTTTGGACTGGAACTTGAGTAACAGCAGGCGGGGAACCCGGAGGGTTGATTTCGAAGTTCAGCCCGGGCAGATCGCAGCCGGTTAAAGCTACAATAACTAACAGGATAATAATAGAACCAAGAATATATTTAAATCTCCTCACAGCTTCCTCTTTATAGTCAAGTATTTTTACTTATTATAGCATCAACTTGTTAATAAAGTATTAAGGTTAGAGATAAAACGACACACCCCGATATCGGGGTGTGTCGAAAAGGGATGGAGATTTGGGTTACTAAACAGTAACTTTAGGTAAGGTTTTCAAGGCCTCTTTAACTTTCTCATCCGGATATTCGTAGTCAGCCAGCTTTCCGGACAGATATTCATCGTAAGCCGCCAGATCAAAATGTCCATGACCGCTAAGGTTAAAGAGGATCACTTTTGACTGGCCACTTTCTTTGCAGGCAAGGGCTTCGTCAATAGCCACTCTGATAGCATGGCAGCTTTCCGGAGCAGGCAGAATTCCTTCGGCTCGAGAAAACTGTATTCCAGCCTGGAAGGTCGGAATTTGGAACACGGCTTTGGCTTCGATAAGATTAAATTTATACAAAGCGCTAATGAGAGGCGACATGCCATGATAGCGTAATCCGCCGGCATGGACTGGAGGCGGCATGAAGTTATGCCCCAGCGTGTACATCTTGGCAATAGGAGCCATTCCGGCCACATCGCCGTAATCGAACTCATAATGACCCTTGGTAAGGGAGGGGCAGGCCATCGGTTCGACGGCAATACAGCGCAGATTATTCTTTTTCCCGGAGATTTTGTCTTTAAGGAACGGAATCGCAATGCCGCCGAAGTTTGAGCCACCGCCAACACAACCAATGACGATATCAGGATAATAGCCGGCAATCTCCATTTGTTTCATAGCTTCCTGACCGATCACCGTTTGATGCAACAGGACATGGTTTAAAACGCTTCCCAGAGAGTAATGTGTATTTTCATGGGTTACAGCATCCTCGACAGCTTCACTGATGGCCAGACCGAGGCTTCCCCCGTTTTGTGGGTCTTTTGCCAGAGCATCTCTGCCGGCCTTGGTATCCGTGCTGGGACTGGGAACACATTTAGCCCCCCAGGTTTCCATCATAATTCGTCGGTATGGTTTCTGGTTGTAACTAACCTTAACCATATAGACCTTGCATTCAATACCGAACATGGAGCAGCTATAGGCCAAAGCACTGCCCCATTGACCAGCGCCGGTCTCGGTGGCGATTCTGGTTACGCCTTCTTTCTTATTGTAATATGCCTGGGCAATCGCAGTATTCGGTTTATGGCTACCAGCGGGGCTGGTACCCTCATATTTATAAAAGATTTTGGCGGGAGTGTCCAGGACTTTTTCCAGCTGAAAAGCGCGGTGCAATCCGGTTGGTCTCCAGGTGCGGTAAATTGATTGAATTTCTTCCGGAATTTCGATATATCTATCCGGGCTGAGTTCCTGTTTGATTAATTCCATCGGGAAAATACGGCTCAGCTCCTGAGGAGTGACCGGTTTTCCGGTAGCCGGACTGATATAAGGCGGCAATGGTTCAGGCAAGTCGGGGAGGATATTGTACCAACTGGTCGGCATTTGATTTTGATCAAGAAAGAATACAGTTTTTTCCATTTT
>DEUU01000148.1:0-9262 GCA_002362735.1 Dehalococcoidia bacterium UBA3254 | reverse complement strand
CCCCTAGGGGCGAGAGATATACTTCGCGGTACCACCCTGCTTAATCAGTAGAATACAAATATCTACTGACCATCTTTTTCAGGTACATCTCGATCAGGTCGAGAGATACCCTGGGCTTCGCTAACGGGGCCCTTTCCGGCAAAACCTAGAACCTTTTCGGTTTGCAGCTCCCAAGTCCATTCAATTTCTGCGCTGGTACCGGCTCACACCTGACCCGGCTCTCTGGACTTCGCTGGAAATTTACTATTCCTGTTCACAGCCTTTAAATATTTCAGGTATGACAAGATTATAAGGTAACATAATCTATTTGTCAATAGGCGTCAATAAAGCCGGAAATAGTCAGCTTTATCTTATTTTTGAGGTTTGAGGTATTCGGGTGTCGTATCGATGGTGTCTTTAGCCATATCCACGAGGATATCCTTATCAAGGACAATAACCCGGTGTCTTCCTAGGCGAATGGCCCCTTTTTCTTCCATGATCTTCAGAGAACGATTTACAACTTCGCGACAGGTCCCGATCATACTGGCCATGTCCTTTTGAGTAAGCCACAGGCCAATAGTCGCTTCTTCTCCGGCATATTTTCCCAATAAGAGTTTAGCCAGTCTCCCCATTACCTGTGTTGAAGAAAGCGCTTCGACCAAATTAGAATCACGGCGTATGCGGTATGCTAAAGCTTTGAGGATATTAACGTAGATCCGCGGATGTTCCTGTAAGATAATCTGGAGATCCTCTTTGCGAACGGCGTAGAGTTGAACCGGAGTCATAGCAACCATACTGGCCTGATTGGTTCCTCCGTCAAAAGTGGAAACGTCATTTAAGGATTCTCCCGGAGGAGCGATATGTAATATTTGTTCTTTGCCATTCTGCGAGGTCTTATAAACTTTAACCAGACCCGCCATCAGAAAATATAAATAATCCGACCAGTCTCCCTCAAAGAGAAAAAGTTCACCCTTACTTACCGACTTCTCAGTGATATACTTCTGAATTGACTTCAGCTCAGTATCATTGAGGCCGGTAAAATAGTTGATCGCTCTTAATAATTCAAGTTCAACAGCCATATTTTGATAATAATAGTATACATGATCTTATGACAAAATGCACACTATGACTATCCGGTTGTAGAGAGCTAATTGGATGATCTTATGCCGCTTTAGAGCGAGAAGAGAGATGGAAGATGGAAAAAAGAATGCTCAGCCTGACATTCCATGGCTGAGCATTCCATGTTAAAGTGAATTTTCAAAATATCTGGAAGCTATTCTGTTTCATCTTCATCTTTAAGATCACATCTTAAACAGCGGCTGGCTTCTTCCCTGGCCTCTTGCGCTTTGTAGCAAGCTATAACTTCCTCAAAAGAAGTTTTTCGATCACTGATCGGAATTTCGGAGAAGCTAATCCGCGGAGTCACCTTGGTCTCCTGGTCCGTAGGAGGTATCAATGAAATCGGGACAGGTTGATATCCGTTTCTATGAACCAGCGGGGATAATTCCTTTCCTTGAATGTAATTTCTGATAGATGAAGCGGCTCTCTGCCCGGCCGCAATGGCCTCGATTACCGTCGCGGGACCGGTGAAAGCATCGCCTGCTACGAAGATACCCTTTTCATCGGTAGCGAGAGTCCTTTTATCTGCCAGGATTCTTCCCGATTTATCTGTTTTGATGTTACCGAGCTTCATGTAAGCAGTATCCGGATTCTGGCCCGAAGCCCTTATAACCATATCAACATCGAAAATGTATTCCGAACCTTTTACTGGTTCAGGAGTACGTCTGCCGCTGGCGTCAAAGGATTTTAATTCCATGTTAACGCATTCAAGTGCAACGACCTTCCCATTTTTGTCAATAACCCGGGAAGGCGCAACGAGAAGATGGAGTTTTACCCCCTCTTCTTCGGCAGCGATGACCTCTTCTTCTTCAGCCGGCATATCGGCCCTTTCCCTGCGATAAAGAACATGGACTTCTTTGGCTCCTTTACGTACCGCTACTCTGGCCGCGTCGATAGCGGAATTTCCTCCTCCGATCACGGCTATTTTTTCGCCGATGTGAACATAGTTACCCATATTTACCGGTCGCAGGAAATCAACCGCATCGATAACGCCTTCCAGGTTTTCTCCAGGGATTTGCATCTTGGTACCTTTGTGAGCTCCAACGGCAATTAAAACGGCTTTGTAGCCCTGATCCAGGAGGATACCTGGTTCTTCGATTTTCGTGTTCAGCTTAATAACTACACCAAGCTTTTTTAAAAAGGATATTTCACGGTTTAGAATTTTCTTGGGTAACCGGTATTCAGGAATACCAACAGACATCATCCCACCTGCTACCGGCAGCGATTCAAAAACGGTAACCTGGTAACCATCTATCGTCAGGTCCCAGGCAGCTGACAAACCGGCCGGGCCTGATCCGATGATGGCCACCCTCTCATCTTTTTTATCTTTAATATGGGGAGAATACTCAAAGTCTTGCTCAAAAGCGTAATCGGCTGCAAATCTTTTTAGATGACGGATAGCAACGGCTTCATCGATCTGACTCCGGCGGCATTTTTTCTCACATGGAGCCGGACAGACTCGTCCAACAGACATGGGGAAAGGCAGTTTTTGCATGATTAATTGAAAGGCCTGCTCGTATTTCCTTTCTTTAATCAGTGAAGTATATCCCGGGACATCCAGTCCTACCGGACAGGTATGCTGACAGGGAGCCCTGAACATCGGCTGGCAGACTACGGATGGGCATTTTTTATCGATGATATGAGCTTCATATTCATCCATAAAATGATGCAGAGTAGTCAATACCGGGTTCGGAGCGGTTTGCCCCAGGCCGCAAAGCGAAGCCGCGCTGATAGTGCTTGCCAGCTCTCGAAGAGTTTCAAGGTCCTCTATTTTCCCTTTACCCTCGGTTATTTTACACATGATATCATACATCTTGCAGGTGCCTTCTCGGCAAGAAATGCATTTGCCGCAAGATTCTTCCATAGTAAAGGAAAGGAAGAATTTAGCAACGTCTACCATGCAGCTATCTTCATCCATTACTACAATACCACCGGAACCCATAATCGCACCGGCTTGTTTCAGAGATTCATAATCTACATTCAGATTAAGGTGACTGAGGGGAATGCACCCACCGGAGGGACCACCGGTTTGTACGGCTTTAAACCGCTTCTTGTTTGGGATTCCTCCTCCAATACCGTAGATGATCTGCCAGAGTGGAGTACCCATGGGTACTTCGATTAGTCCGGCGTTAGCGATTTTACCCGTCAGAGCGAAGACTGCGGTACCCTTACTGGTCTCAGTACCAATTTTCGAATACCAGTCCGCTCCGTTTGCAATTATCACTGGAACGGTGGCATAGGATTTTACGTTGTTAATATTGGTAGGCTTTCCCCAGAGACCGGATTGAGCCGGGAATGGAGGTCGTGGACTTGGCATACCCCGCTTGCCTTCAATGGAAGCAATCAAGGCCGTCTCTTCGCCGCAAACAAAGGCACCCGCGCCTTCTCTCAATTCAATATCAAAATCAAAGCCGGAGCCGAAGATATTTTTCCCTAATAATTCTCGTTCTCTGGCCTGTTTTAATGCAATCCTAAATCGTTTGATTGCGAGGGGTTTTTCGGCGCGGGAATAAATAAAGCCTTTATTGGCTCCCATAGCAAAGGCTCCGATGATCATTCCCTCGAGGACAGAGTGAGGATCACCTTCAGCTAGCGAGCGATCCATAAACGCACCTGGATCACCCTCATCCGCGTTACAAATGATATATTTCTCGTTACCCGGGGATTTTTTACAAAACTCCCACTTCTGTCCGGTTGAGAAACCAGCGCCTCCACGACCGCGCAAGCCAGATCGTTTGACCTCATCAATAATCTGTTCTGGAGTCATATTGAGCACAGCCTTGCGGGCTGATTCATATCCCCCGATGGCGATATAGTCATCAATTCTTTCGGGATTTATGTGACCGCAGTTACGTAAGATAATCCGGCGCTGCAATTTATAAAATGGTATGTCTTTGTATAACGGTATAGCTTCTCCGGTATTGGGGTCTTTATAAAATAGTCGGGATACCGGTTTCCCATCACGAAAATGAGACTTAACGATATCCGGAACATCATTGACGGTGACATGAGTATAAAAAATCCCATCCGGTTCTACTACAGCGATAGGACCTTGCTGGCAGAAGCCGTGGCAACCGGTGAAATCCACCTTCACATCGGTCAGCCCTTCCTGAAGTAAGGCTTTCTCGGTGGCTTCACGAATTTCTATGGCCTTGCCTGAGACGCATCCCGTGCCGTGGCAAAAGAGGATGGTGCGCTGTGTATTTGTATTATTCAGGTTTCTTCCAATCACCAAAAACCTCCTCGAGTTTCTTACTGGTTACCAAACCGTAAGTTTCTTTGTCAATAGATATATTCGGAGCTAATGCGCAGGCTCCAATACAGGCTACGGTTTGGAGAGTATATTCCATATCTTTCGTGGTTTCTCCTGGCTTAACTCCCAAACGTTTTTCTACTTCATGGAGAACGTGAGATCCGCCGCGTACATGACAGGCAGTGCCGCGACAGACGCAAACGGTTTTTCGACCACTGGGCGTCAACCTGAAGAGAGCGTAAAAAGTAGCGACGCCGTATACCTGGCTGACAGGTATTTTTAAGAAATTTGCGATCCTCTGCATGGCTGCTTCAGGCAGGTATCGGAACTGTTCCTGAGTTTCCTGAAGAATATTGATTAACTCATCCCGGTTGCCCTTGTAGTGGGACATTATCTCGCTCAATTTTCCTTCAATTTCATGGTCCATATTTATCGTCCTTCTTAAAACATTCTGTAGATATTTATTCGAATTGCACCTCGGAGAGCTTTCTGTCTCCGTTTTCGCGCGATGTATAAGTTGTATGAAGCAGGTGATGCGATTTTTCGCCCAGCGGCTTCACCAGAAAGTCTTTGTAAAGCTTTTCAACAGCAGGATTTTGATGTGACTTTCTTAAAGGCAACCCTTTATCTTCGTTGTAAAGACTTTGTCCTCGAGTTTCCCGCACCGAGATATCAAAACCAAAGGGTTGTCCACCTCCTCCGACGCACCCGCCCGGACATGCCATCACTTCGATGAAATGATAGGGAGAATTGCCTGCCCTTACTTCATCCATCAATTTTCTGGCATTACCCAATCCATGAGCAACAGCCACTTTAACTAGAAGATCCCCAACTTTGATGCTCGCAGAACGGATACCTTTTACACCTCTAACTGGCTCTATATCAATTTTTTCAAGTTCCTTATCGGTGATAACTTTATAAGCGGTGCGGAGTGCGGCTTCCATGACACCTCCAGTAGCACCGAAAATAGTGCCGGCCCCAGTATAGAGACCCATGAGTTTATCGGGCTCTACCGCTGGTAATGTGGCAAAATCAATACCTGCTTCCCGGATCATGCGAGCAATTTCTCGGGTAGTCAAAACGTAATCTACGTCTCTATATCCGCTGCTGTTCATCTCAGGTCTTTGAGCTTCAAATTTTTTGGCTGTACACGGCATGATGGAAACTGAAACGATTTTGGCGGGGTCTACTTTAGCATCTGCCGCATAGTAAGTTTTAGCCAGGGCGCCGAACATTTGCTGAGGGGATTTACAGCTGGAAAGATGAGGTATCAGGTCAGGATAAAAATGCTCCACGAATTTTATCCACCCAGGACAGCAAGACGTGAACATGGGAAGGACTCCGCCTTCTTTAATTCTTTTAACCAGTTCGTTGCCTTCTTCCATGATGGTTAAATCAGCCGTAAAATTAGTATCGAAAACGGCATCAAATCCAAGTTTTTTAAGAGCTGCATGCATCTTACCGGTAACCAGTGATCCGACCGGTAATCCCAACTCTTCTCCCAGAGCGACCCTGACCGAAGGCGCCTCCTGGACCACCACGATTTTATTCGGGTCCGCGATAGCCTTCCAGACCTCATTGATTGCGCTTTGTTCTTTAATAGCGGCGACAGGACAAACGTGGATGCATTGTCCGCAATTTATACATTCTACATTGCCTAAACCCTTGTCCAGAAACGTAGTGACCTTGAGTTGTGGACCACGATTCATGTAGTCTATGGCGGATACAGTTTGGATTTCGCTGCAGACGCGGATGCACCTTCCGCAAAGGATACATTTACCGGTATCCCGTATTATTGATGGGCTGGTGGTATCCAGATGATGGCATTTATTGCCGCCGTCAAATCTTACCTCTTTAATGCCCAGTTCGGAGGACAGATCCAGCAGTTCGCAATTCTGGTTCTTCTCGCAGGTAAAACAGTCTCTGGGATGGTTTGCCATCAGGAGTTCTACCAGCAACTTACGGGTTGATCTGAGTTTAGGGGTATTGGTATGAACTTTCATGCCGTCTTGAACGTTTCGGATACAGGAGCGTACAACGTTGCGTTCACCCTCAACTTCCACCACACAAATGCCGCATGAACCATCCGGTCTAAGGTCTTTAAAATAACATAAATGCGGGATATCGATATTTACTGACCTGGCCGCTTCTAGAACTGTGGTTCCTTCAGCCACCGTAACCTGTTCACCGTCTATTGTTAGTTTGATCATAGTATCTCCTCAAATCCCGGTATTAGCATCTATAAGATAATCTGTTAGAATGAAAAAGCGCTTCCCTGAGAGAAAGCGCTTTATTGAGAGGCAGTATTCCTGCCTTTTTAATTTCCTGGTTTTGTTTATGGGCTTGATGATTCAGGCTTTTCCGTACAATGAACTTCCAATCCAATTTCGGGCTCTCTTGATTCAATAGAACAACTTATATGCTATCCCTCTTATTTCAATAATTATTTTCCTCCAACCAGCTTCAACTGTCAAATTCTTATACGACTAATAATTGGACAATTATATCCTGGTCAAATGAATTCTGGAAGGCTGGTGAAGTTATCTAAAACAGATGAGACGCAGACGTGTAAATCACTGGCATGTTTTGAACAGATCAGTTTTTCATATTTGTTGGGCATTAGCACTCCAACCCTGGCCGATCAAAGTAAAGGGGAGGATTAATCCTCCCCTTTTACAAATCCCTGGAAACTTCTAACAGAAAAAATTACTTCTCCTCGAATACTCTCTCCAGACGCAGCCCTGAGCCTCCATCGTAAGGCTTTTTGAAGGATTCGGGATATTGTTTCATCAGTTCCATGATGTTGACTGCTTCAACCTCAACCAGGAAGCCGCTAGCCACCATTCCAGTCGCGTTCTTAGAGGTGATATTGTGGGGAGTGAGGGTATTAATGGCTCCGCCCCGGTCCAGTTCCCCCGGAACAATTGGATCGTACCTAGCTCCGTGGTCCATGTACCCAACTCCGGGCATAATTCTCTCCGTGACGTAGGCTCCGCCCAGGATACCGCCTCTTTCGTTGAACACCTTCACGATATCCCCGTTCTCGATATTTCTGGCTTCGGCATCTACCGGATTAATCCAGAGAGGCTCATAATAGTATCCATCTGGCCCCTTGATTTTGCAGGTAGGAGCTTCTCTGGTCCAGGAAATGTCATCACATTGAGCATGGACTCTCCATCGGCCATGATTGGACATCATTAGTAAAGGATATTTCCTGGCTCTTTCGCTGGAGAGGCTTTCATCGTGGCTTTCGCCTTTTTCGATCCAGTGAGGCACCGGCGGTCTCTCTTCATCATCCGGAAAGTATTTAGCCAGGTTTTGAGAGTAAAACTCAATTTTCCCGGAAGGAGTTTTAAGAGGATATCTCTCGGGTTCTTCGTAGAAGTTCAGTAAACCGGGCCTGGCTTCCTTCCAGTCTGGATCCGTAGGAATGACGTAATATCCTTTTTTGATAAATTCATCATAAGTGGTGAGCTTTTGGACTCCCGATTTCTCAAACCCGTATTTAATCCACTCATCAATGGATTTGCCTTCGGTATATTCTTTGAGCAATCCCAGTCTTTCTGCAATCATACAGACGATTTCATAGTCGGTCCTGGACTCCCCCATGGGCTCGATGCACTTTTTCTGATGCACAATTACCCCAAATTGGCCGTTGCCTGTATCGGTTGCGATATCATCTGCCTCAAACCGGGTAGTGACCGGCAGAATGAGGTCCGCAAACTGGCAATCGTTTTCCAGCCAGGGATGCTGGGCCATGATAAATTCTATCTTGGGACTGCGAAGCGCCTTAATGAATTGATTGCTGTCGTTCCAGCAGGTAATCCAGCAAGGAGAGTCAGTCCAGATCATATGGACTTCTGGACAGCCCGGCGCCGGATAAGTGTATTTAGTGAACTGGTCTTCAAGCTCTGCGTATAATAGGGTTGTGCCATACCAGCTTATGGGTGGATTGAGGATAGCATCATGAATCAGATCTTTCGGTATAAATTGTTTCGGATAGATATTTTCTGGTCTTAGACCTGATCCCATTTGCCGATGAGGCACCCCATTATTTACATTCCAGACCATGGGCACGGTTATTCCCCGGGCTATGTCCCTTAAATCCGGGGTTATCAATGATCGCGGCATGGGCTGACGGCCGTGGAGCGTCCACTCAAACATCTTAACCTGGTGGACGCCGGGTTTTCCCAGTCCCTGCATAGCCAAAAGTAGAACTTCCAGGCGAGCAGGTTCCGTGGCGTAGGGACCACGAATACCGGGGCCGCCGTTACTGTGGGGTAGTGTAGTCCTTTTTTTCGCCCATTCCCTTGCTAGAGCTTTAATGGTCCACTCCGGCACGCCGCATTTAGCGGAAGCCCAGGCAGGTGTTTTAGGAATACCATCTTCTTTGCCCATGACATATTCGAAGAATTTCTCAAAGCCGAAGGTGTGAGTCTTAACGTATTCCTTATCATAGGTGCCTTCATGGATCCAGATATAGGCAATTGCCAATCGAAAAGCGGCATCGGTGTTAGGCTTGATGGGAATCCATTTATCTGCGTGAACTGCAGCTCCGTAGTTCAAATCCGGGCAAATATAGATTTGTTTGATCCCGATATCTGCCCACCAGTAGCATAAGCGGCTGGCCATCTGCCCGTCAAAAGCCCAGGGTGTTGTTTCTGGATCGGCTCCCCAGAATAGAAGGAGCTGTGTATTTTCTGCGATATCCAGCATCACATTTGCGACCGGGCCCATCTGGCCGACCGGCTCCATACCCCAGACATGTTTAGCGCCCCAATACCATCCTTCCCAGCTGTCAGGGTTACGGGTCTGAAGGGTGTATCCCCCCAGCATCTCCAATAGACGGGTCGAGCAGCCGTGGGCAGTGTGAATAATTTTCGGTTCTGCGTGACCGTCCTGCTGGCAAAG
>DEUU01000197.1:15485-15871 GCA_002362735.1 Dehalococcoidia bacterium UBA3254 | reverse complement strand
AAGCTGCTGGTTTTTAATTTCCCAGATGAGCGAAGAGTCGGTAATGGAAATTTCATCCATACCGTTTAGACCGTGGATCACAAGTGCGTGTTTAGATCCCAGTTGAATCAGCGCAAGTACAATTTTTTCCCCTAACGGGATATTGGGTACTCCGATTACCTGGTATTCCGCATGAGCAGGGTTGGTTAAAGGTCCAAGAATATTGAAGACGGTACGGATGCCGATTTCCTTCCTGGGACCGGCTGCGTACTTCATCGCTGGATGGAAGACTGGAGCAAACATAAAGCCAATGCCGATCTCCTGAATGCATCTCTGTACCTGATCGGCACCAAGATTAATTCTCACTCCCAGTTTTTCCAGGACATCCGCACTGCCGCATTTGCTGG
>DEUU01000197.1:0-15243 GCA_002362735.1 Dehalococcoidia bacterium UBA3254 | reverse complement strand
CACTGCCGCATTTGCTGGTGGCAGCCCGGTTGCCGTGTTTCGCAACTTTGAGGCCGGCTCCGGCCGCCACCAGCGCCGCGGCGGTGGAGATATTGAAAGTATTCAGCCCGTCCCCTCCTGTCCCTACAATATCCAAAGCGGGACCGTCTACCTTTACCTGAATTGCCTTATCTCGCATCACTCTTGCTAACCCGGCAATTTCGTCCCCAGTTTCCCCTTTGATGCTGAGAGCGGTGAGGAAGGCGCTGAGCTGGGCGGACGTCGCCTTGCCGTCCATGATCTCTTCCATTACCCGTCCTGATTCTTCGGCTGTTAATGCTTTTCCCGTTACCAGCGTTCCGATAGCTTCTTTAATCATGGTGCCTTCCCCCATTCAAAAAATTCTTTAACAGGTCTTTTCCACCCTGAGTCATGAAAGATTCCGGATGAAACTGGACGCCTTCGACCGGATGCTCCCGGTGTTTAATCCCCATGATAGTCCCATCATCGGTCCAGGCGGTTATATCCAGGCATTCAGGTAACTGTTCCCTTTTCACTACCAGCGAATGATACCGGATGGCGGAAAAGGGATTCGGCAATCCGGCAAAAACACCCTCATTAGTGTGGTGAATTAAAGATGACTTTCCATGCATAATTTCTTTGGCCTGCCAGATGAAACCTCCGTAGCTGTATCCTATACATTCGTGACCCAGACAAACGCCGAGAATTGGTAACTTGGTGCCGAAATGCCGAATAACATCGTTAGAAATACCTGCCTCTAAAGGGGTGGACGGACCGGGAGAGATTACAATACGCTCCGGCGCCATTTTCTCTATTTTCTCAATCGTCGTCTTATCATTGCGGACGACGATAACCTCTTCTCCCAGTTCGCTCAGGTACTGGAACAGGTTGTATGTGAAGCTGTCATAATTGTCGATTAAAAGTAGCATTTCATTCTCCGTCCTTTCCCTCAGCCTGCTCTATGGCTTTTACCAGCGCTCTGGATTTATTTAATGTTTCCTCGTATTCCTTTTCCGGTTCGCTGTCATAGACGATTCCGCAGCCGGATTGGGCGTAAGCTACTCCATTGGTCATCACCAAAGTGCGGATTGCGATCGCCATGTCCATATTGCCGGAGAAAGAGAAATAACCGCAGGCTCCTGCATAAGGGCCACGCTTATCTGGCTCTATCTGGGCGATTATTTCCATCGCCCGGATCTTGGGAGCGCCGGAGACTGTACCCGCTGGAAAGCAAGCCCTCAGAGCATCAAAAGCGGTCAGGTCTTTTCTTAACTTCCCCTGGACATGGGTAACCATATGCATGACGTGGGAATAGCGCTCTACTTCCATCAGTTCGCTGACTTTTACGCTCCCGGGCTCGCTCACCCGTCCAATATCGTTGCGACCCAGGTCCACTAGCATAATATGCTCCGCCCGCTCTTTCTCACTGTTACGTAATTCTTGCTCCAGACAGGCATCTTCTTGCGGAGTTTTTCCCCGGGGGCGGGTCCCGGCGAGGGGGCGGGTCATCACCTGACCGTTTTCTACCCTGACCAGAATTTCGGGGGAGGTACCAATGATCTGGAAGTCCTGAAAGTCCAGGTAATACATATAAGGTGAAGGGTTTATGGTGCGAAGCGCCCGATAAATATCGAAGGGGCTGGCGTTTGTAAGCCGGGCGAGCCTTTGAGAGAGTACCGCCTGTATTATTTCGCCCGCATTAATATTTTGCTTGATCTTACGGACACCATTCTCAAATTCCTTTTTTGAATAATTGGAGGTATAAGCGGATGAAGCTAGAGATTTTTTGACCGTTCTTGAAGTTGGCAGCGGCTGGCTTAAGCGGTCTGATAAATCATCTATTTTTCGGGTTGCCTGCTTGTAGGATTTTTCAATATCCCCATCCAAATGCACGTGGCTCAGGATCCTTATTTTGTGGGTCACGTGATCAAATATCAGGAGAGTGTCCGTAAACATAAAAAAAGCTTCGGGTAAATTTAACGAATCGGTCTCCGGCGAGGGAAGTGTCTCAAAACGAGCGGCAGCTTCATAACCGAGAAAACCGACTGCTCCTCCGCAGAACCGTGGCAGACCCTCTACAGTCACAATCTTATCTCGGGTAAGCTCCCGGCTAAGAATAGCGACTGGATCTGCGTTGTCTTTTCCATCTGTCTTGAGAGTTTTATAGGGTTCGGTTCCGATAAAACTATATCTTGCCAGATGCTGGCCGCCTTCAACACTTTCCAGTAGAAATGATGGCCCGCTCCGATGGATCTTCAAGAAAACCGAGACCGGAGTTTCCAGGTCTGCCATGATGTCCTGATAGATAGGAATCAGGTCTCCCTCCGCACTTCGCTTTTTAACTTCCTCTAAAGTTGGGTAATACATAACATACTCCTGTTTTTTTGCAATAAAAAAACCTCCCGCCCCAATAGGGGCGAGAGGTTTGATTTCGCGGTACCACCCTAATTAATTGATCTGAATAAAAATAAATAGACCAATCATCTCATTCAGGTACGACCTTATACAGGTTTATACCCTGAGCTCTGCTAACGGTGCTCATTCCGGCCCTGCCTAATCGGAAATCCTTTCGGAGGACAGCTCGGGAGTCCATTCAATCTCTGCGCTAGCGCCGGCTCACACCTGCCCCGGCTCTCTGAGCTTCGCTGGAGACCTACTCGTCTCTTTCTCAGCTTTTATTCGGTTAGATTAAATAAATAATATACTTGACTTTTATCCTTTGTCAAGTGAATCTTGCGGTTTCGGTATCGCATCATTTGAAATAAAGGGAGATTTTTGTCTTGCTAACAGACGCAAACGTCGAAGTTGCCAGTTACATTCCTTGATAAAGCCATCTTCTCTATTGCCGGTATGGGCGGCAGCAGCTCTGATGGCGTAAACAGAGCTACCCAGCGCATGAGTGGGAACATGAGCCGTTGCCACCGCCTGACCCGCTGCGCGAGCTGCGTAACAGGCGGCTTCTTCGCCATTCTCACGAGCATGGCGCGCAGATGTGTGAGAATCAAGCGAAGCTTTGCGTATGACATCCATTTTGAACAACCCTGTTCTTAACCACATGTTTAGTGTTTCGATAGCCTTTCGAGGCCTATCGTCATCAGGGTATTTCTCTTCAAAATACTGAAGTACATGTCCGACGCAGTCCGATGCCCAGAGGGCCAGTATTTTTTGGTCTGGCTTAAAAACCTGGTGGTCTATGCGCTCTGTAAAGGGCCTGTTGAGAATCTTGGAAACAGACTTGCGCATGGCATATAGTGCTTCACCCGGTTTTATTTTTTCCTTTGCTATAAATTGCATATGATCATTCTGCAATAAATTTCATTTTTTTAAAAGCCGTCTCTTGGTTATAAATTTCGAACTCATTTTTCCGCCAAACCTGAAATAACCCGTTGATCAAAATACTGATTGAACTGTGAGTGTTTATTGGGTATATAGATAATTAAGGAAGAATCGGTTTCTTTAGGTTGAGGTTGAAGGGATGAAGACTGTAATCTATTTGATATTATCCGTTATGGCCGTGCTTCTGATTACAGGCATAACTGCCTGTTCGGATATGGCCCACGGTTATATCGTTCTGGGTGATGTTAAATACGATAAAGCTCAATATGACGAAGCGATAGATTTATATACTAAAAGCATCAAAGAAGATCCATCCTCTGCGCGCGCGTATTACAGCCGGGGTAAAGCATACCTTCAGAAAAAAGAGATCGCACAGACGATGGAAGATTTCAACCAGGCTATCAAACTTGATCCTGCCAATACCTCGGTTTACTGGGATCGTGCGATGCTAAATATCGAATTACAAAATTCTGATAATTCTATCAGCGACCTCAGTCAGATAATTCAACTTGACCCGGCGCGCGAGTTAGCTTATTACTATCGGGGGATGCTGTGTAATGCCAAATCCGACTATGATAAAGCCATCTCAGATTTGAGCCAGGCGATTTTTTTGAACTCCTCAAATACATCGGCTTTAATGCAGCGTGGAGCAGCTTATCGAAGTACCGGCAAGCAGCTTCTGGCGGCTTCTGATTTTACATCTGTTCTTCGCTTTGAGCCTGGAAATCAATCCGCATATTTTAATCGAGCTGCAGCCTATCAGGATTTAAACAGATACAACGAGGCTGTTGCGGACTATACCACGGTAATCAAACTGGATCCCATTGACGAGCGGGCTTATTACAATAGAGCATTATCATTTTATGCCCTGCACAGGTACGACCAGGCAATCTCCGATTATTCTAAGGTCATCGAAGCAATCCCAGAGGATATCGGAACGTATTTTATGCGAAGTCAGACCTACCGCATTAACGGACAGCTGGACAATGCCATCGCAGATTACAGTTCAATTATTCGGAAAGACCCCGTTAATGAGTCTGCCTACTTGAGCCGGGCTTCCGCCTATGTTGAACAAAAAAAATATGATCTGGCTCTGAGCGATTATTCCAGAATAATTCAATTTGACCCCCAGAGCGTAGAAGCCTATAGAGGCCGCAGCGCAATCTATCGTACCACACAGCAGCTAGAGCTGGAGGTCAAAGATGATAGCCAGCTTATACTTCTCACTCCCGAAGATGACTCGGTTTATTTGAGAAGAGGTGGGACCTATTTTGAACTGAGAAATTATGACCCGGCTGTGAAAGATTTCACCCAGGTTATACGCATGAAACCAGAAGATCCGGCAGCCTATACCATGCGGGGTAAAATATATTGGTTTGAAGGGAAATTCGATTTAGCCGAAGCTGATTTTAGCGCAGTTATAACACTGACTCCCAAAGAGGAAGGAGCCTATGTAAACCGGGCTTCTGTCTTGATTGATAAGAAGCAATACCCTCAAGCGATCAATGATTATTCAAAGGCGATTGAAATAAATCCGAAGGATACCGGAATATTACAAAGGCGGGCCGCGGCGTACAGGGAGAATGGTCAGCCCGATTTAGCTCTTATAGACTATACCACAATTATTGTAATTGAACCTCAGAACACCAGTGCCTGGTACAGTCGAGGCGCAACATATTATGAACAGAAACAGTATGATCAGGCAATTTCTGATTTTAACAGGACTCTGGAACTGGATCCGGCAGAATTCAGAGCTCATGGCTATTTGGGATCCGTATACCGCATCAGGGAGCAACGGGATTTGGCGATTTCAGAATATTCTAAAATGATTGCCATCGATCCAACCAATGTCGGAGCCTATTATAATCGCGGTGCATTGTATGGAGAGTTGTCTCAATATGAACTGGCAATAGTGGATTATAACAAAGTTATGGAATTGACCCCTGAGGATCCTTCAGTGTACTATAACCGGGGAAATGTCTATGCTATGCAGCATAAGATTAACCTGGCGATAACCGACTTCAATAAAGCTATTGCATTATCTGACAATAGTGAATTCAAAGCCATGGTCAGATTCAGAATAGCGGGATTAAGATGATAATTGGCTTTATTTACTAATTACGTTGGTCAGTTTAATATTGCTCCCGGTTTCAATCGGGAGCAATATTATTTTAAGCAACTCGGTTTTCAGTCCGTGCTATACTTCAATTTTGGTATACTTGGGAGCCAGCATGGGATGAACGAAGAAAATCGGCCGGGTGACTTTTATAAAATTTAGCGGGCAGTGGATGACGCCCTTAGGAACGTAAACGCTGCAGGGTTTGGTGATTTTGTGCATTTCTCTCTCCTTGCCGAAACCCATCTCGATTTCCGCACCCAGGTCATCAAGGTTATTAGGATCGTGGGAGAAGAAGTACAGGTACATATCAAAATCATGGTAATGGGGTGTCTTTTCCATCTCGATCGGTTTGGTGACGCAAATAGTGACGAGAGAAAAATTTGATTGGTAGGCCTCTTCGCCAAAAAATCTGAACTCCGGTCCGAACTCACTTGGGCCGCTTGTCTTGGCTACGATATATTTCCCATATTTATTGGCTGCCATATGACGATACCTCCTTTTGTATTAAGCATCCAGATAGTGCCACTTGTGAGACTTCTCTGTATTATAACAAATCAAAATATTCATTGCTTCCATACACGATGGCTCAAAGATGACAACCCGGCTTTCTAATGATAATCTAGATTAGAGGAGACAATTTTGAAAGATAAAAGTTTGGAAATGCTGGAATTTCCCCGAGTTAAGGAAATACTGGCCGGGTATTCTGCTTTTGCGGTAAGTCGTGAAATGGCTCTGGCTTTACAGCCTTCAACGGATGTGGAACAGATATCGCGCTGGTTAAAGCAGTCCGCTGAAGCCCGGCATTTACTTTCCATCGAACCTGATCTCTCGATCGGCGGGATTTATGATATTCGCGAACCGGTCGCTCTGGCGGGAAAAGGTAAAACCCTGGAATTGCAGATGCTTTTGGATGTTCAGAGAACGCTAACGGCTATTCGCTTTTTACATAATAAGCTAAGCCGGTTAGGAGATGAAGCTCCGTTAATATCGGATATTAATAGTAAGATCATCACTCTGTCCGAGTTGGAAAAGGAGATTGCACGCTGTATTTCTCCGGCTGCTGAGCTTATGGATACGGCTTCTGAAAAACTGGCAGAGCTGCGATTTTTTATTAAAGAAAAGCGGCAGCAAATTCTTGAGCGTCTGGATTCCATCATCAAATCCAAAGACTATGATCGATATATTCAAGACCAGATTATTACCGAAAGAGATGGACGCTATGTCATTCCGGTTAAAGTGGAATTACGCCGGGAAATGAAAGGCATTGTCCATGATATTTCCAATACCGGGGCAACTGCTTTTATAGAGCCTATGGTGACCTTAGATATGGGCAATGAATTGCGGGAAGCGGTCATTGAAGAGCAGCATGAAGTGGAACGGATTCTGGGCGCTTTAAGCGCTGCGATTGGGGAAGAAGTGGCCTCGATTACCCAGAATTTAAAACTGGTGGCTGAGATCGACCTCTCCCTGGCGAAAGCCCGGTTTGCGGACCGCTTCCGGGCGGTAGAACCACTTTTATGCGGCGCCAGAGGAGAAGAAATCAAAGGCGGTGAAGAGCGCATAATGCGTTTGATTAATGCCAGGCATCCATTGTTGAAGGGAAAGCCGGTGCCTTTGAACATCGAGATCGGCCGGGACTACCATGGACTGGTTATCACTGGTCCGAACACCGGCGGTAAGACCGTAGCTTTGAAGACCATCGGGTTGCTGGCTTTAATGGCTCAAGCCGGGATGCCTATTCCGGCTGCTCATGAAAGCTGCCTTCCAGTTTATGACAGCATTTATGCCGATATCGGTGATGAGCAGAGTATCGAGCAGACCCTCTCCACCTTCAGCTGGCATATGGGTAATATTGTTCATATTTTGAAGGCGTCTACGAATAAAAGCCTGGTTCTGCTGGATGAATTGGGGACTGCCACAGATCCCAGTGAAGGGGCAGCTCTGGCGCAATCAATCCTTCTTCACTTCCTGAAATGTGGGGCTATGGTAGTAGCTACTACCCATTTCAGTGAATTGAAGGCTTTTGCTCATGCCACTTCTGGTCTAAAGAATGCTTCCCTGGACTTCGATCCCGTGACCCTGGCACCGACTTATCATCTGACTCTCGGCGTTCCGGGTGGGAGCAACGCTCTTGCTATTGCCTCTCAATTAGGTCTGCCGGAGGAAATTATTGCCGGGGCTAAAGAACGGCTCAGTAAAGGAGCTCTGGAAATTGAAGCCCTACTTTCCGATTTAAACAATGATAAACAGAAGATAGCAGCTATGGAAAGCGCCATTCAAAAAGATCGAGAGGAAGCAGAAAAATTGCGCGTCCAGCTCCAGGAAGAAATAAAGCAGTTTAAGGAAAAAGAACACGAAATGCTCAGGGAGACCCGTGTTCGACTGGTACGAGATGGAGATGAACTGCAAAGAGAGATCCGGTATGCTATGACCGAGCTAAAGAAAAATATCTCCAGAGAGAAACTGGAACAAGCTCAAAAAGCATTATCTACCATGCGAGAGCAATTGAAAAATCAGTCCTGGCAGCCAACCGTATTAACCCCTGAGGATAAAAATAAAGAGCCTTTTGCGGTAGGTGACAGAGTAAATTTGATCGATATGAATATGCAGGGGACAGTGATTTCGCTGTCTGATAGCAACGGTCAGGTCGAGATTCAAATGGGTAATACAAAGGTTAAAATTGCACCCGAAAATCTGGAAAAAATTAAAGCTGAGAAGAACTCGACATCTGGCCTGCCCGCCGTAAAAAGTGCCCTCCCGCGGAGAACCGCCTCAATGGAGCTCGACTTGAGGGGTAAAAGAGCGGACGAGGTTGAGGTGGATCTGGATACTTATCTGAATGATGCAAGCCTGGCCAATTTGCCGGAAGTGCGAATTATCCATGGAGTTGGGATGGGGACCGTCAGGCAAATTGTTCGCCAGTTCCTGGCATCTCATCCTCTGGTAGAGTCTTTTCGCTCCGGCAAGCGGGAAGAGGGCGGTGATGGAGTAACGATAGTAAAGTTATAATAAGAAATAGAGGCCCAGGTATGCTGACCGCAACCCGCTATAAATTGAACAAAGTGAGAATGCTGCATTTGCTGGAAGAACTGAAGGCCAATTCCATCGAAATAGCTTCTCTTTGCATTCCGCCTAAGTCTTCAAAGCTCAATATCGAAGGCTTGATGGAGACGATCCTGGATTTGAAATCATTACCGGAAGATGTTTCAAGTTCTATGGTAGAATCACCTACCGGGGCGATTCTGTTCTGGGGGCCACATCATCGGTATCTTGTGATGCCTCCATTTCCCCTCCGCCAGGAAAAAGCTTCCAATGTCTGTGAAATTGAACCATTGCATACTCTTCTCCACAGGGAATTCATGGTAGGTCTCATCCTTGTAAGATTGGGGGCTTATGGTATAGGCGTTGTTCAGGGAGAGAAATTACTTACCAGCAAAGTTGGAACGGGGTTGGTCCACGCCCGGCATCGGCAGGGGGGTTCTTCTTCCCATCGCTTTGAGCGCCATCGTGAGAAGCAGATGGAAACTTTCTTTACCAGGGTTTGCGGGCATGTCCGGGAACAGTTAGAGCCATACGAACGACAGTTGGAATATGTTCTTTACGGGGGTGTTCGAGAAACTTTGCTGGACTTTCGCAAACAATGTCATTTTCTGCATCAATTCGATAATCGGACTTTAGATTTGCTACTTAATATCCGGGAGCCTAAACAGTCTGGTTTAATCGAAGCCATTAAGGAATCGTGGTCCAGCCGTGTCATCCAATGGGATGAATGAGGTGAGGGGAGGGAATTGAGGTGGAGATAAAGCCTTTTCGCCCGCGTATCTTTCACTACCGAGCATGGTTTACTCTCGAAGTCATTTTAATCATCGTTGGTATCGTCATGATTTTTGCCACTCTGGAGATTAGCCGTCGTAAGGTTTTTTCCTTTGTAACCGCTCAGCAAGATTATATTGTTAGCGCCGAAGCCACGATTGTTAGCATTCTGATCATAGAAATCATTGGACGGATTATCTTAAACCGTTTTTATGAGCGAGGAGCGAAGGTTTACGGTGCATACATCAGAACTATTATCCGTATCATTGGCTATATTGTACTCGTGGTGGCGGTCATTTCTATCCTGGCTGCCAATCCCGCGCTGGCTATTAGCATTGGGACCATTACCGGAGTAATAATCGGCTTTGCCAGCCAGAATATCACAGGTAATGTCCTGGCAGCTGCCCTTCTTGTAGCAACTCGCGTCGTGCGTGTGGGAGACACGATTACCGTTGCAGGTAATACCGGCCAGGTAGTCGATATCACCCTCATATATACCATCGTGGATACTGAGACCGGAAGGGTCTTTGTTCCCAATTCCGTAATGGTCACTACTGCCGTACAGAGAAGAAAACTGACTTAGGTGGAATCCTGCCAACTACATTACACTTTTATAATGTATTTACTTTCGTTTTCTAGTTTTACTTTTCTTGGCACCTGCTTCATAGTTAGCCAGATAAGTGTCTACATCAGTCGTACTGAATCCCCCTGCCTTAAGCATTGCTCTGGCCACATAGTTGTCTTCCACTCTGCCGCCGCTTACTCCGAGACCTCCTACCAGGGTCCCTTCCTTGAGGATAGGATAGCCGCCAGGAAAAGTAATCCAACGCTCGTGAAAGAAAAGAGGAACAAGTTCGCCGGCCTGGTAAAACGGTCCGTAATTTCCGGTTGCCTGTTTCCCGTAAACTGCAGTATAGGCTTTGTCCATCGCAATCTGGGTGCTTAGCAGGACAGTGTTGTCCATGCGGAGAAAAGCCAGGAGATTTCCACCCGAATCAGAGATTGCCATCGCCATCGGCACGCCCTGTTCTGCAGCTTCTTTTTCTCCCGCTTCCAGCATTCTCTTTACCGTTTCAAGATTCAGTCCAAGTCCATAGATACAGGTTCCCATTTTCCAGGCTTCAGGCGCTTCTCCGATTGGAGACATGTTCTCATCCCCCTTTCTTCCTATTATATTTCGAAGTCTGCATGGTTAAAATTATTTTTATCCCGTACAGGTTGACGTGGTCTTTTTCCAGAAGTGAGATTTTATGGATTAACTCTATGTCCGAGTCAGAATATAATCTTTGCCCGCTCCGTGTTCTGGTCGGTTTACAGAGACCGAATGCTTCAAATTTACGGATTTTGTGGGCGGCAATACCGGTTATCATGACGGTTACTGCCATAGTATATTTTGCCAGAGTTCTCTCTTCGAGGTTTATTGGGGTATCTTGCGTCACGGACACACTGAGCTCCCTTCATCGGATAGTTAAGTATACCTTCGAGAAATTAAACAACATTATATATAACATTATTAAAGGCAGTTGTCAATGACAATTATTCTATTCAGAAGCATATCTTTTATAATTATTTAATAACATTTAATAAATAAATTAGTTAATTTGACATGAGACATATCATCATCTATAATAGTCGTGAGGTGAATTAGAGAGGGGATAGGATATGGGACAGTCAAATGGTGTTTATATTATGCGAGTAGCATCGATGCTAACCGGAATGCATCCGCAAACATTGCGCAAATATGAGCGTGCGGGTCTGCTGGAACCGTCAAGATGTAAGAAACTCCGAATGTATTCGGATGAAGATATTTCCCGGTTGAGGACTATTAAGCACCTGGTAGATGATGTTGGTTTGAATCTGGCGGGGGTGCGAGTAGCTCTCAATATTCAGGACATGGTTTTAAAAATAAGGAAACAGCTGGCCTCGGCTGACCTTAGCGCGAACCGGAGAAAGCAGTTGCTTAAGTCATTGGACGAAAGTCTTATGGTCTTAGGAACGGTGCTGGGGCATAATACAGGGGAGTATGCCTATTCTGGTCAAAATGGCGATATTAAACCATAAGGTCAAAGGAGGTATCAGCGGTATGTGGAACTTTAAGAAATGTCCTCGATGCCGAGGTGATATATTTATCGACGAAGACACTGAGAGATGTTATGAGAAGTGTCTCCAATGCGGCTATGAGCGAGAGCTGGAAAGAGTAAGAGTACCTAAAAAATCTCAGAATACTGAAAAAGAAAAGACGGGTACATACTAAGCCAAAACAGAGATAGATTTCCTTAAAAAGGCGGCTAAATTAAGACAGCCGCCTTTTTCTGTTCTTTTTCAATCGGGCTGTTAAAAGGTTAGGTCCCCAAATTTCCCGTTTTTGCTGAGCTTGCTCCTCCGTTAATCCATTTGAGGCTGTCTTTAATTGCTCAAATAACGTTTGGATCGGCAGGTCCCAGAAATCTGGTTTTGTAAGTCTTCCCCGAGACATGGACTTAATTTCATTATGTTGAAAATTAAAAAAGTGTAATAAAATTAATATAGTTATGATCAATTATTCATTTAGCATCGTGATCCCGGCTCTTAACGAAGAAAAATTTCTCCCTGCATGTCTGGAATCTTTGTTTCAACAGGATTTTGCTGGAGAGTATGAAGTCATTGTCGTTGATAACGGAAGTGAAGACCTGACGGCTCAGGTCGCCCTGGATAAAGGCGCCACGGTAATCTCTTTAAAGAACAAGGGTGTTTCGTTTGCCAGACAGGCAGGAGCAGACAGCGCCCTGGGAGATATCATTGTCCAGGCGGATGCAGATACGACCTATCCAAGATGGTGGATTTCTCGCCTTCAAAAACAATTTGAAAAGCATCCTGATATAGTTGCGGTGGCGGGTATTTTTATTTACCATCATCCTCCATGGTGGGCAGCTTATGAGTATTTTTTAAGGTTGTTTTTTGGGTATTTATCAGACCTGATCCTTGGACGTCCATATATTATCTCCGGAGCGAACCTGGCTTTTTATAAAAGAGCTTATCTACGTGTAGGAGGTTATCAACACAATTCTTATTCACCCGATCAATTTAATATTTCCAGCCGTTTGAGCCGGGTTGGAAAAATATTCTTTGATATCAAGTCTTATGGAGTGACCTCCGAACGATCAGTTGTTAAACCGGTACAGACTATTTTCTTTGAGTTTATCAATCATCTTTGCAGATTCGGCAAATATATAATCAAATCTGCGGATGCATCAACCAGAGATCGGTCTAAAAAAATAACCTCTATTCCAACCGGATAATTTAATGAATTGGGCAGGTCTGTTCTCCCAGGTCCTCGGAATTACCAGTAATCTTAACCCTCAGATAGCCATAACTCTCTTCTTTCTCTGTTTAATCGGCGAGGTATGGATCGCATTGCCTTATATTTTGGAGACCATCTGGTTGTTGGCAGGATATCATCTGGCAATGGGTACTTTATCCATTTCAGACCTGTTATTAATCTGGATAACCGCGCAGGCGGGAAGGCAAACAGGTTCTCTTATCCTGTATTTTTCTGGTGTGTTGGGTCTACCTTCACTGACGAAGTTATTTAAAAGATATATCGAACCGAGATTACCTAAAGGTCAGGTTATCCCAGGGGCTTTAGCCAGACGTCTCGCCAATCCTTCCGTATTTTCCATAGCGGCAGCTCGTTTGGCAGGATTACGAATTCCTGTGGCTTTGACAATGAGCGCAAAAAAGAAACTACCTCAGCTTACCTTAGGGGTACTGCTCTCAAGTATTATTTGGGATGCGATTTATCTGTTGATAGGGCGTGTGGTAGGTGCTACTATCGTTCTTGACCCAATAAGTATGCTCTTATACTCACTCGGAGGTCTGACCGTTTTATATCTGATAACACTGGGCGTTCGTTACCTTCTACGGATACGTAAGCGAGGGAATAATCCCATCTGAGTAACATCCTTTGGTAATCTTAAGTTTAACCTATACATCATAGAGCGAAACTTATATACTAAAATGTAATTAACGGCCTGTTAAACCATAAAAGGTTAAAACGCCCAATTTGGAGAAGAATCTCTAGTTATAATTGGAATAGGAGAGTGTGATGGACAAGTACAAATGTCTCGTGTGCGGCTGGATTTATGACCCTGCGGTCGGAGATCCTGATGGTGGCATCAAACCGGGAACGTCATTTGAAGCGATTCCGGATACCTGGGTTTGCCCCGTTTGCGGAGCGGATAAAAGTCAATTTGAAAAAATATAGGGAGGATAAAAATTTAATGGAGCCAACTACCATACGACCTGGAATTTTTTCGGTAGGGTCGGTTGATTGGGATAGACGTTTATTTGATTGTTTGATACCTCTTCCAGATGGAACGAGTTATAACTCGTATCTGGTAAAAGGTAGTGAAAAAACCGCCTTGATAGACACGGTTGATCCGGCCAAGGAAGAAGAATTATTCACACACTTGCAACAAACAGGAATAAAAAAAATCGATTATATTATTGCCCATCATGCTGAGCAGGACCATTCCGGGGCTTTACCGGCGGTGCTAAGAAAATATCCTGAGGCCAAAGTGGTTACTAATCCACGGTGTAAAGGGATGTTAATGGATTTGCTTCACATTGCGCCGGAGCAATTTCAAGAGGTTCAGGACGGTGAAGTCATTTCCCTGGGAGATCGGACATTAAAATTTATCTATACTCCCTGGGTACACTGGCCGGAAACTATGGTGACTTACCTTGCAGAAGAAAAAATGCTGTTTTCATGTGATTTTTTTGGGTCTCATCTGGCGACCACAGATTTATATGTTACAGATGAGGGCCGCGCATATGAAGCGGCGAAGCGATACTACGCTGAAATTATGATGCCTTTTCATACCAACATTGAAAAGAACCTTGAGAAATTGAAGGGCTACGAAATTGAGATCATCGCTCCCAGTCACGGACCGCTTTATAATAGGCCTGAATTTATACTCAAGCTTTATCGAAGCTGGGTTTTTGATGAACCCAGGAATATTGCGGTCATAGCTTTTGTCTCGATGCATGGAAGTACTTTAAAAATAGTCAATTATTTAACGGAAGCTCTGGCTCGAAAAGGGGTTGAGGTCAAACGCTTCGATCTGGCGGTGACCGATATTGGTAATCTGGCTATGTCTCTGGTAGACGCAGCCACTTTGATTTTAGGGACGCCTACAGTTCTGGCTGGCCCGCATCCGGTTGCCGCCTTTGCCGCATTCCTCGCCAATGCGTTAAGACCGAAACTGAAATATGCCACTATCGTTGGTTCTTATCTCTGGGGTGGAAGAACCGTAGATGTTATCAAAGGGATGCTGCCGAATCTGAATAATGTTCAATTGCTGGAACCTGTTCTCTTGAAAGGTCTTCCCAAAGAAGCTGATTATGCAGGTTTGGAAAAGCTTGCCGATGAGATTGTAGAGAAACATAAATCATTATCTTTGCCGTTTTCTTGCACCATAAGCGAAGAAAATAAATTGAGGATTTCAAAATTTTAGCCGAATACCGAAGATAAAGATGGAGTAACAACTGTTTGTTTAAATTCTATCCGTGTGTGGAGGTTGAGCGATGCCAGTAGACTTAAATTTCATGGTAGGGGGAGAAGCGGGACAAGGTATTCAGACCATCGGTTTTGTTCTCGGCAAGACGATGGCCCGGGGAGGGCTGCATGTTTTTGCGGACCAGGACTATGAATCGAGAATTCGCGGAGGGCATAACTTCTTCAGGGTAAGAGTTAAAGATGCAGAAGCTAAGTCTCAAACAGAAAAGCTGGATATCCTGATCGCTCTAAACGAAGAGACCTGCGAGCGTCACAGGAATGAATTGAAAGAAAATGGCGTCATCATCCTGGATAAACAGGCTTTAAAAGTGGAATCTCAAGATTCAATTTTTCTTGATATTCCTCTGGAAAAACTCGCGGTGGAAGCTGCTGCCAACAAGATTATGAGCCACTCCGTGGCGGTGGGGGCGGTTTCACA
>DEUU01000426.1 GCA_002362735.1 Dehalococcoidia bacterium UBA3254 | reverse complement strand
TGTAAGACGAAGCCTTTCCCTTCGGATTGTTATCGGTTTTGGGGAAACCTGCCTGCCACCGACCAGGTGTTTGTGTCGGGATTCTTCCATTCGGCCAGGATGGGACTATAAAGCTTCCCAGCCTCTATTAAGATAGTCACATAACATTTTGCACTTATGATATGGCAACTCTGATATCAGTGCCTATCAGAAAAGGGATTATTTCTTCATAAGAAAAGTGATTATTTTGACAGCCTATAATCTAAAAGCTTAATATTTGGTATGTCTACACGAGATGAGATCTTGACTATTGGCCTTTAAAATGCGACTGGAAGTATGAATGATATAATAACACAACTAGACTCCATTTTCTATCCGAGGTCGGTAGCCATAATTGGCGCTTCCAACCGGGAAGGAAGCTTTGGCCGCCTATTTCTGGAAGGCTTTATCCGAATGGGTTTTCCGGACATCTATCCGGTTCACCCGCGCGAGAAAGAACTCCTCAATTTGCCAGCCTATATCAGTGTCAGTGAAATACCTTTTGAGGTAGATCTGGCTATCCTGCTGACTCCTCCAGGTGAGGCACTTAAAATTGTTAGAGAATGTACGACCAAGGGCGTAAAAGGAATTCTTTTATTCAGTGCGGGTTTCCGGGAAAAGGGCGAAGAAGGTAAGAGAGCCGAGGCTGAACTGGCCAGTATAGCTCTTCAGGGTGGTTCCCGGCTCATCGGTCCCAATAGCAATGGCCTCTTTTCGCCAGCTTCTCATTTACTTACTCTACCCGGATCTTTAACTGCCGGAGGGCTTCCGGCGGAGACCGGGGCATTAAGCGTCTTTTCGCAAAGCGGGTCTTTTAATGATTATCTCACTCAGGTCCTGACCGGTAAAAACCTGAGATTTAATAAAGTAGTTAGTTGTGGCAATGAAGCCGACCTCAGCGCCGTGGATTTCCTCGAATATTTTGGAGCGGATAACGAGACCAAAATCATAGCCGGATATCTGGAAGGCATAAAGAACGGACGTAAATTTTATGAGCTGGCTAAAGCAATTTCGCAGAAGAAACCGATAATTATCTGGAAAGGCGGCCATACGGAAATGGGGGCCCGAGCAGCCCTGGCTCATACCGGTTCTCTGGCCGGCTCTAAACAAGTCTGGGATGCCATGTTCAAGCAGTCCGGTATTATAAGCGTGAGTAATTTCGAAGAAATAACTGACTGTTTGTTGGCCATTTCCTGGCTGCCCTTACCGAAGGGCAGGCGGGTGGCCATAGTCTCCGGGATGGGAGGAACGAATGTCGGCACGGCCGATAACTGTACTCTGATGGGACTGGAAATCGCACGGTTCAGTGAACCGACTTCCCAGAAACTGGCCCAGATCTTGCCGGCTTTTGGAACTGCCTCGATCAACCCCGTGGATGTAGGTGTGGGGATGCTGATGGCGCCGAAAATTTATGGTGAAACAATCAAACTTCTGGCAGAAGATGAAAACGTGGATATGTTGATCGCCGTCACGGCGCCTGAGAGTCCCTTAAGCGTCCAGAGTATCGCCGAGGCTGCCGAACAGATCAAAAAACCTCTGGTGGTAGCTTTATTTGAGATTCGGGGGTTGGTCGAGAAACAGTCACAATTTTTGCTGGAAAAGCACATCCCGGTTTATCATGAAGCCAAAAGAGCAGCTTTGACCCTCTGTAAAATGGCAGGCTATGCGGAATATTTGATGAAAGGGTAAGTCAATATTCCGGCGGAATATTTAACCAAATTCCGAGGATGAGAATGCGATAAGGAGATGTAACTATGATCTTAGTTATCGGCATAACCGGCGCCACTGGAGTAATCTACGGCATCCGTCTTCTGGAGGTTCTGGCTTCCCTGAAGGAAGTCGAGACCCATCTAATTATTTCCGAGGCCGGCGAGACTACTATCAAATATGAAACCGGCCGTGATATATCCGAAATTAAGAAGCTCGCCACTTTTAACTACGATATTCGGGATATAGCGGCCCGGATTTCCAGCGGTTCGTTTCGCACGGACGGGATGATTATCGCTCCCTGCACCGTCAAGACGATGTCCGCTTTAGCCAATTCTTATACGGAAAATCTGATTGTCCGAGCCGGTGATGTAACGTTGAAAGAACGTCAGAAGCTGGTATTACTGATAAGGGAAGCTCCATTGCATTTGGGCCATTTACGCAGTATGGAGAAACTATGCGAGATGGGGGCTATTATTTTACCGCCGGTGCCGGCTTTTTACCATAAACCTAAGACTATTGAGGATATTGTGGATTACACTGTGGGTAAGACACTGGATATATTCCGGATTAAGCACAATCTCTATCGGAGATGGGACGGGCTTACCCCTCAGGAGAACGAATGGACTTTGCCTTGACTCAAGGCCATGGCCGGTCCCAGGTATCCCTTCAGGCCTTTTACATGGGGCCGGACCTGGTAGTCCGGCTATTTAATGGCGGCTCCCATCTGGGGGCGGTGGCCGTTGGCGAATATCATAACGAATATAAACGGGCTTCGGTATCAGTACTCACGCGGTTCGGTCATAAAGACAATGTAATTGCATATAAGGCGGCGCATCTTATCAGCCACTCGACGCAAAAGCCGGTT
>DEUU01000269.1:931-11058 GCA_002362735.1 Dehalococcoidia bacterium UBA3254 | reverse complement strand
TGGACAGCCATCTGGTCGCCATCGAAATCGGCGTTAAAGGCGGAACAGACCAGAGGATGAATCTGAATGGCGCTGCCGTCGATGGGTACGGCTTCAAAAGCCTGGACGCTCAGACGATGCAGGGTAGGGGCGCGGTTCAGCAGAACCGGTCTTTCCTTGATTACTTCCTCCAGAATATCATAGACTTCCGGTCTGGCTCGTTCGACTAATCGACGGGCGCTCTTGATGTTATGCGCCAGGTCTTTCTGTACCAGGTATCGCATCACAAAAGGTTTAAACAGTTCCAGCGCCATGCGGCGTGGTAGACCGCACTGATGAAGCTTTAATTCTGGACCGACCACAATGACGGAACGACCGCTGTAGTCGACACGCTTTCCCAGTAAGTTCTGTCGGAAACGGCCTTGCTTACCGCGCAGCATGTCCGAAAGAGATTTGAGTTTATGATTGCCGCTCACGGAGACCGCTCGGCCTCTTCTGCCGTTATCGATCAAGGAATCGACAGCTTCCTGAAGCATACGTTTTTCGTTACGGATAATGATTTCCGGTGCACCGATGTCCATCAGATGATGCAACCTGTTATTGCGGTTAATCACCCGCCGGTATAAATCGTTCAGGTCGCTGGTAGCGAATCTACCGCCATCGAGTTGGACCATAGGGCGCAGATCGGGTGGCAGAACGGGCAAGACGGTCAAGACCATCCATTCCGGTTTATTTCCACTACGCCGGAACGCTTCGACCACCTGGAGTTGTTTGCTGGCTTTCTTCCGGCGTTGACCGGAGGCGGAAAAAGTCTCTTGAATCAAATCATTGCGCATCTGGTCGAGAACGATTGAACGGGTGATTTTGAGAATGGCTTCGGCGCCCATACCCGCTTCGAAGATATTCTCATATTTTTGTTTTAGATCATTATATTGATTTTCTGCCAGAAGTTCTTTAACATGCAGATCTTTGATTTGTTCAATGCCTGCTGACAGCTCGTCTCGGAGTTTGGCTTCATCATCCGCGAAATTGCCGCGGAGCTGGTTCACTTCCTCCACCTGTGCCTGGTTGGCTTCCATCTCCGCTATCCTGGCGTCTAACTCGGATTTGCGTTTGGCTAATTCTTCCATAATGGCATCTTCCGCTTTCTTGATTGCCGCTTGCCGGGCTTCCTCATTTATGGACGTGATAATGTAATGAGAAAAATATAAAACTCGGTCTAGACTTCGGGGTGAAAGGTCAAGAAGCAAGCCTAAACGGCTGGGTACGCCCTTGGCGAACCAGATATGGCTAACCGGGCAGGCCAGTTCAATATGCCCCATTCGTTCGCGGCGGACCTTGGCGCGTGCTACTTCTACGCCGCATTTATCGCAGATGATCCCCTTATATCGGATCTTCTTATATTTCCCGCAAAAGCATTCAAAGTCTTTTGTCGGACCAAAAATCCTCTCGCAGAAAAGTCCGTCTCTTTCCGGTTTCAAAGTACGATAGTTGATGGTTTCAGGTTTTGTAACTTCACCGTATGACCAGCTTCTTATCTGTTCGGGAGATGCCAGTGAGATGCGGACTGCATCAAAATCATTAACTTCTAGCATTTTTCTTCCTCTTTATTATTTTAAGGTTATAAATAATACGTTTTTCATTTTTAGGAAAGTCGACGTGACCTCTAACGTATTATAATTTGGGGATTTCTTTCTCGTCTTCCAGCACTTCCGAAGTTCCTGGAGTAATCTCATGCTCAGCGGACAATTCGAGTGGTTCTCCTGCTTCCTCTTCATTGATAACTTCAATGGCTAGCCCCAGGCTTTGGAGTTCCTTTACCAGTACTTTGAAAGACTCAGGAACACCGGGTTGAATGATATCTTCATTCTTCACGATGGCTTCATAGGTCTTGGCACGGCCGGTTACATCATCGGATTTGATTGTCAGGACCTCTTGCAGGTTATGAGCAGCTCCATAGGCTTCCAGCGTCCAGACTTCCATTTCACCGAAACGCTGTCCGCCGAACTGAGCTTTGCCGCCCAGAGGCTGCTGAGCAATCAACGAGTAAGGACCGGTCGACCGAGCGTGGACTTTATCTTCTACCAGGTGGATCAGCTTCATCATATAAATGTTGCCGATGGTGACTGGCTGATCAAAAGCTTCGCCTGTGCGTCCATCACGGAGAATCACTTTACCTGTAATCGGACAAGCCAGATTCTTTTCCGATCCGACTTTCTTGGCTAATTTTTCCATTTCGGCCATTTCCATTCCGTCTACGGAGATGCCAACCTCGTCCAGCCAGAGTTTCAAGCAAGTCTTCTTGGCTTCATCCGGTTTGCTGTTATCGAAGACCTTTTCTGCATCAAAACCCTGTTCGGTAACCCAGGCTTTCGCTTTTTCCATGTTCAGGATGGGATGATCATCCAGAGAGTCCAGTTCCACGGCATGGGCTTTCTGGATTAACCAGGCCGTCGCCAATCCGCTTTCGATGTCATTATCGGTGGCTCCGTCAAAAACGGGCGTTAATAGTTTCAACCCCAACATCTGGGCGACCCATCCGAGGTGTGTTTCCAGAATCTGACCGATATTCATACGTGACGGAACGCCGATGGGATTCAGTACGATGTCAACCGGGGTTCCATCCGGCAGGAATGGCATATCTTCTTTAGGAGCAATCAATGCGACTACGCCCTTGTTGCCATGGCGTCCGGCGATCTTATCTCCTACCGAAACTTTTCTCTTCTGGGCTACCCAGACCTGCACCCACTGATTGACGCCAGCGGGTATTTCATCCGAGTTCTCGCGAGAGAATACCTTGACGTTAATGACCTTGCCCCATTCTCCGTGCGGAACGCGCAACGAGGTATCTTTGACCTCACGAGCTTTTTCACCGAAGATGGCGCGCAGAAGTTTCTCTTCAGCGGATAGCTCGGTTTCACCCTTGGGGCTGATTTTACCCACCAGGATATCGCCGGGATTAACCTCGGCGCCGATCCGGATAATACCATTTTCATCCAGCTCTCTCAGACTTTCCTCACCTACGTTTGGAATATCGCGAGTGATCTCTTCCGGCCCCAGCTTTGTATCCCGGGCTTCAACTTCATGTTTCTCGATGTGGATCGAGGTAAATTTATCGTTTTCAACCAGCCGGTTGCTAATAACGATAGCATCCTCATAGTTATAACCTTCCCAGCTGGCAAAAGCACAGATGACATTATGCCCCAGAGCCAGTTCGCCGAATTCGATTGCTGAGCTATCCGCAATAATACAACCGGCTTCGATACGGTCGCCCTTGTTGACAATTGGCTTCTGGGTAATACAGGTGCCCTGGTTTGTTCTCACGAATTTCATTAGCGGATATACATCTTCTTTCCCGTCATCCCCGGTAATGATAATTTGGGCACTGGTTACCGAGGAAACCGTCCCGGAGTTCAGAGCAAAGAGCAGCTGGCCGCTGTGTCTGGCGGCTTCAGCTTCCATACCTGTGGCAACGAGAGGAGCTTCAGCTTTCACCAGCGGAACGGCCTGACGTTGCATGTTAGCCCCCATCAGGGCCCGGTTGGCATCATCATGCTCCAGAAAGGGAATTAATGCTGTAGCGACGCTTACAATCTGTTTCGGGGAAACATCCATTAGATCGATCTCTTCCGGCTTAACGAATAAATAATGATCTGATTGACGGGCTTCTACCGTGTCGCCCATAAACTGGCAGTGTTCGTCTAATTTGGCATTGGCTTGCGCCACGGTGAATACATCTTCCTTATCAGCTGAAAGATAATTGACTTCATCTGAAACGTAAGGAACGACTTGAATCTTTCTACTGGATAGTTTCGCAATTTTCGGGAAGATTCTGGTTGTGATCACCGCCCCGGACTTTACGATGTTCTTGCCTTCTTCATCTTTAACCGTTTCGCGGGCTGTCCGGTCGATGAGGGTTTTATCCGTATTTTCGAGCTCCTTGATCACCGTGCGGTAGGGGCTTTCGATAAATCCATATTCATTGATTTTGCTGTAGGTTGCCAGAGAACCAATAAGACCGATGTTAGGGCCTTCCGGAGTCTCAATGGGGCAAATCCGGCCGTAGTGAGAATAGTGTACATCACGTACATCAAATCCGGCGCGCTCGCGTGACAGGCCTCCGGGGCCCATGGCGGATAGACGTCGCTTATGAGTGACCTCGGCCAGCGGATTGGTCTGGTCCATGAACTGTGAAAGCTGGGAGCCGCCGAAAAACTCGCGGACAGCCGCTACCACCGGCCGGATATTGACCAGCGCACTGGAAGTCACCGCTTCCGTAGGAATGATGCTCATGCGCTCTTTAACCACTCTTTCCAGGCGTAGAAGTCCAATGCGGAACTGGTTTTGCAGCAACTCGCCTACGGTACGCACTCGGCGATTGCCCAGATGATCGATATCATCGTCATGGTCTTTTCCATTATTTATATCAATGATGTGGCGAATAATGGCCACTATGTCTTCGCGGGTCAGTGAGCGGATCTCTTCGCTGATTTTTAGATTCAACCGGCTATTTAGCTTGTAACGTCCGACGTTACCCAGATCATAGCGGCTCTCGTCGAAAAACAGGTTATTAATGAGTTTCCGGGCATTCTCCAGGTTGGGTGGGTCGCCGGGTCGCAACTTGCGGTAGATATCAATCAGGGCTTCCGACTCATCTTTGACTCCCAGATCGCGGTCGATAGTTGACTTCATATATTGATGGTCCGGGTTGACGTCTACGTCCGCGATCAAGTTTATTAATTGCTCATTGGTGCCATAGCCGATGGCTCGCAGCAAGGTGCTCATAGGGATTTTGCGCTTGCCGTCGATCTTGCCGGCGATAACATCCCGATTGCTGGTTTCGAATTCCAGCCAAGCTCCCCTGGTGGGGATCACTTTACCGGAACAAAGAATTCTGCCGCTGGTAGGATCTTCTTTAGCAGTGAAATAGACGCCGGGTGAGCGTAACAATTGGCTGACGACGATGCGTTCTGCACCGCTGGTAATAAAAGTGCCTTTGGCGGTCATCAGCGGTATGTCTCCAAAAAAGAGGTCCTGTTCCTTAATTTCTCCAGTCTCTTTGACCAAAAGGCGGGTTCTGACGTATAAAGGAGCAGAATAGGTCAGGTCTTTCTGGCGGCATTCCTGTTCATTGTAGCGCGGTTCGCGAAATTCATAGCCGACGAAGCTGAGTTCCAGCCGATTGCCGGTAAAGTCTTTAATAGGTGAGATTTCTTCAAAAAGCTGCTTTAGCCCCTTTTCCTGAAACCAGCGAAAAGAGTTAAGCTGAACTTCTATCAGGTTAGGGACCTCGAGGATCTGGGGCAGGTGAGAAAAGGTTTTACGGGAATTAGAAGCTCCGGGTCCAACACACATAGATACCATAATAACTCCTCAAAATTTTTTCTATTAAGCTTAAATGATATTGTTATTTTTCGGCACTAGAGTGCCATCGGGGACGATACAGGGCATATCTTGAAGTGCATACTTAAATGAGGCGCAATCACAAATTTTAATATTATCATCTTTGACAAAAAATGTCAAGCCCACCCATCCACCCACTGCAAGGAAACAGCTACGGACAGGCAGGCAACCAAAATTTCTATTCTGTTAGAAAAATATTATATCACAACCTTTTTACCTTGGCAAAGTTAAAAGATTCGTCTTTTTAGAAGTTCGTTTCCTCCCTCTCCTATCATTCTCTTTCTTTTTTTCAAACATAAAACGTTTGACTTATAATTCATAATCTAAAACTTACACCATCCCAGACTACTTTCCCATCCAGTATCGTCATCTCAACGTGAATATCTTTGATCTGTTCGGCAGGGGATTGCAACAGGTCTGAATTTAACATAACAATATCAGCCAGTTTGCCGGTGGTAATGGATCCCTTCAAATATTCTTCCCGGGTGGCGCAGGCAGCGTTGATGGTATACATTTCTAAAGCCTGCCGGAGACTCACGGATTCCTTGGCTTGCAAGGTTTGCCCTGACTCCGCTTGCCGGGTAACAGCAGCAAAGATGCCGATCAGGGGACTATTGGGGACGACCGGGGAATCCGAACTCCCGGCGACTACCAGACCGCTGTCCAGCCACGATTTGAAGGGGTACAGCCAACTTTGGGTCTCTGCCGGGACCTGGGAGAGGTACCTTTCCCCGCTGTAATAAAGAAACGGTGGCTGGCTTACGATGATAACCCCTGACCGGGCAAGATGTTGACGGAGGTCGGGCGGACATTCTGAACAATGTTCGATCCGGTGTCTTCCTGACTTCTCTTTAGACAGCTCCAGGGCACTTGCCGCTGCCCTGACCGCGCTGCTCTCAACAGCATGGATAGCCACCAGAAATCCGGCTTTATCCGCTTCGAGGATAATCCGGTTTAGTTCCTCCTGTGTCGGGCGTAGTCGTCCGGTAGCTTCGCTTAAAACGATTTTTAAGTTACCGATGCGGAGGCTCTCATCTCCGGCTCCGGTGACCAGCCCTGTTTCCTTGAATTCTTTCATAAATGCGGAGCCCGGCATCATGTTGATGCGGTTTTTAATTTTCCCCGATTCCTTTAATCTTTGGAATGTGCGCCATTGATTGAGGTCATTGGTAACTGTGGCTTCTCCAAAAGAAGTGATTCCCACAGATAGATATTCCTGGCTGGCTTGCTCGACCGCCCAGTCCATTTCATCTGAGTTGACCGGGGATTGAATGCGTTCCTGGATATAGCTCAGCATCTCAAAAAGGATCCCGTTGGGTTCGCCGGTCGTGAGGTCACGGTCGATTATCCCTCCCGGCGGCTCCTCCGTTTCACCGGTAATGCCGACCATCTTGAGCGCCAGACTGTTGAGAACGCAAGCGTGCATGGAACGGTGGATCAGAATAACCGGATTCCTGGGAGATACCGTATCCAGGTCCTCACGGGTCGGGTGCCGTTTCTCCGCCAGGTAGAATTCGTTATAGTCCGTGCCGCTGATGCATACCCCTTCTAGTGTGAAGCGGACCTTCCGGCGAATGACTTCCTGAATATCTGCAATGGAATGTACCCTGGAAGGGCTGAGGTCCAGGCTCAGAAACTTGCGGACGAAAGAAAAGAAATGACAGTGAGCATCGATAAAGCCTGGGACCAGTGTCATGCCGCCGCAATCCATGATTCGCGTCTCAACATCTCTAGACAGGTTAACTTCGGAGTTGCTGCCTACCCGCCATATCCGATTTCCCCGGATTGCTACTGCTTCTGCCCGCGGCTTCTCCGGGTCACAGGTGATCACGTTCGCGTTTTTTAGAACTAAACCAGTATATTCGGTCATTGCTTTTATTTTAGCTTAACCGGTATATTTGTTCACTTTTATCTCACCTGATCTCTCCTCTATCATTTTTTTCATATTCCGGCTTATTACAGTATACAGGTCCCTTGATTTCGCTAATAATTTCTTTCTTAAATTTAGTCATAAAAATCCATTGACAGCATGGCTTACAATAACTAGAATATTAAAGGTACAATTGAGTAGAGAACATGCTTGCCTTGATAATTTCCGGAAGGAGGATTATCAACAGCTTTGGCGTGGTTGTATCAAGGAGGCTGATTGTAATTGGCTGATGTAGTCGCTCAGGAAAACGAAAGCTTCGAAAGTTTACTGAGGCGGTTCAACAAGAGAGTACAGCAGGAAGGTGTTCTGTCTGAGCTTCGCCGCCGGGAATTCTTTGAGAAGCCCAGTATTAAACGGAAGAGAAAGGAAGCTGCCAAGAAACGCAAGAGCACCCGACCCGCGAGGAAATAAAACAGTGAAAGAACGTAGCACGTTAGTTGGAGCAAAAATGCCCCGGCTAACGCGCTATTGTCTTTTTAGGAGAGAAAGGGGGAGTGATACGTCGTATGTTTTAAGTGATACATCGCTTTTACCTTTTACCGAAGCGTAAAACTTATTACTTATAACGTAAAACATAAAATGGACGCCAATTTAAAGCAGAAATTAAATGATGACCTCCGGCAATCTATGAGAGACAGGAACGAAGTCAAGACCTCGACTCTACGTTTACTCCTCTCTGCGATAAAATATGCCGAGATCAAACCTGACCGGCAGGTTACCCTTTCCGATGCCGATATTCTGGGTGTGATCGCTAAAGAGATTAAGCAAAGGGAAGACAGCATCGAAGCTTATAGAGCCGGTAACCGCCAGGACCTGGTGGATAGAGAGTCAGCGGAGATGGCGATTTTAAAAACTTACATGCCGCAGCAAATGACTCATGATGAAATTCTTGCTGAAGCCAAACAGATGATTGCTGAAGTGGGAGCCAGAGGTCCTTCGGATAAAGGTAAAGTCATGGGTAAGCTGGTTGCCAAACTCAAAGGTAAGGCTGATGGCAAAGCGATAAACGATATCGTTACGGATCTTTTGAGCAAAATGTAAATTAGCTTTTCCGGGCCTCGCCTGATCAGACGAGGCCTTTATTTTTATTAAGGGTGTGAATTCATGCATAGAATTGAAATACGGTTAAAAGCGCATTTACCGGACCCTGCCGGTCGCGGGTTAGTAAAAGATATTCAGGATTTTGGCATTAACTCGGTCACCGAAGCCAGAATTGTCGATATTTACTGGCTTGACTCGCATCTGGCGCCGGAAAAACTGGAACTGATTTGCCGCAGCTTGCTGGCGGACAATGTGACCCAGGACTACTGGTATGGTCAGACTGAACAACTGGACGATGTCGGAAAGGGTTTCAAGATCGTTGAAGTGGCTTACAATCCCGGTGTGACTGATCCCGTCCGGGACAGCGTGATGAAAGCTATCCGGGACCTGGGCATTCAGAATGTCCGGGCGGTTGCTACCGCCAAACGCTATTTGCTGAGCGGGGATATCAGCCAGACTGATCTGGATACTATTTCCAGCCGCCTGCTCGTTAATCCTATTGTTCAACATGTCGTTAATGAGGAAGCGTCCCCCTTTACCGAAAATCCCCAGTATACCTTTGCTTATGTCAGAGTCCCCTTGCTAAAGGCTTCCAAAGAAGACCTGGAAAAGGCCCGAAAGCAGTACGGCTTCAGTGAGAAAGAGTTCAAGAAGGTTCTGGACTATTTCAAGAAAGCCGGACGTGACCCAATCGATGTGGAGATGGAAACTTTAGCCCAGACCTGGTCTGAGCACTGCGTTCACAAGACTCTCAAAGCGAAGTTCAACTTTAATGGCACCGTCATCGATAATTTACTAAAGAATACGATTATTAAAGCCACTCGTGAGCTGAATAAGTCCTGGTGTCTTTCCGTTTTTGAGGATAATGCCGGGGTGATTGAGTTCGATCACCAGTGGGCGCTTTGTTTTAAAGTGGAGACGCACAATCATCCCTCAGCCGTGGAACCTTATGGCGGTGCCTCGACAGGCATCGGAGGGGTAATCCGTGACCCGCTTGGTACCGGAATGGGAGCGAAACCTATCCTGAATACAGATGTTTTCTGCTTCGGTCCGCCGGATTTTCCGTATGCTAAATTACCCAAAGGTATATTGCATCCACGGCGGATTTTTAAAGGTGTCCGCGCTGGAGTGGCGGACTATGCTAACCGTATGGGAATTCCTACCCCGAACGGCGCCATCCTTTTTGATGAGCGTTATCTTGGCAATCCTCTGGTTTTCTGTGGGACGGTAGGCTTAATGCCGAAGAAACTGGCCAGGAGAGGAAAGCAAAAACCCAGCGATCTTATTGTGGTGGTCGGCGGCAGGACCGGGCGGGACGGCATTCACGGCGCCACGTTTTCTTCGGTACAACTGGATCAGAAGTCCAGTGAGGTCTCTTTTACTGCGGTGCAAATCGGCAATCCCATTGTTGAGAAAAAGATGGTAGATGTCTTGATGCAGGCCAGAGACCTGGGCCTTTATTCCAGGATCACTGATTGCGGCGCAGGCGGTCTATCATCCGCCGTAGGTGAGATGGGTGAGGAAACCGGCGCGAGGGTAAATCTGGATAAGGTGCCGCTAAAATATTCCGGGCTTTCATATACTGAAATCTGGATTTCGGAAGCTCAGGAAAGAATGGTCCTGGCAGTGCCTCCCGAGAATATCGATAATTTGTTGAAACTCTTTGCGAGTGAAGATGTGGAAGCTGCCGTTATTGGAGAATTTACGGATAACAAGCTTCTTCAACTGGAGTACCAGGGGTCCATGGTCTGCGATCTGGAAATGTCCTTCCTTC
>DEUU01000269.1:495-693 GCA_002362735.1 Dehalococcoidia bacterium UBA3254 | reverse complement strand
GCGATCTGGAAATGTCCTTCCTTCACAAAGGCTTGCCGCAGCAAGATCTGGAAGGGATCTGGCATCTGCAGCGCTTTGATGAGCCGGACTTTAAACAACCCCTGGACCTCGAATCCGAACTCAAACAGATTCTGGGTTCCTGGAATACGTGCAGTAAGGAGTGGGTCATCCGTCAATACGACCATGAAGTACAGGGAG
>DEUU01000269.1:0-258 GCA_002362735.1 Dehalococcoidia bacterium UBA3254 | reverse complement strand
CAATACGACCATGAAGTACAGGGAGGCAGTGTCCTTAAGCCTCTGGTGGGATTGAAAAATGACGGCCCCGGGGATGCGACCGTATTTCGACCGGTCTTGGGCTCGGATATGGGGGCTATTATTGCCAACGGCATCAATACCCGCTACGGAGATATCGATGCTTACTGGATGGCCGCCCCCCCCCTTGATGAAGCTTTGAGACAGGGTATCGCTGTCGGCGGGCATTTTAAAAAAACGGCTATCCTGGATAACCATAGG
>DEUU01000443.1:1250-15990 GCA_002362735.1 Dehalococcoidia bacterium UBA3254 | reverse complement strand
TCTTGAGGTTATGTTCTCTTGCTCCTCTAACAATGATTGAATCCAGCGACATCCTCTTAAGCCCTTTCTTAGAAATCCAATATCATTTTAACATTAGAACATGTGTGCAAACAAATCACCTTTGACAAACAGACCCAGTCCATGTAATCTATTAAATTACCTGAAGTATTGGTTTTTGTTGAACAATCCCGGGCTAAGATGAGTGAGATGATCAAAATAAAAATAGCGAGGGACTGCCACCATGGAAAATACGGCCGTGATCGAGAAAATTCTGGATCTTCAGCAGCAAGCAGACAATACCTTTAGGCGTTTTTCACCCCAACACTGGATTGAGTTAAATTTGTCCATTGCCCAGTTAAAGAGCCTGCTGTTCATCGCTGCCGAAGGGAAGACGAATTTTAAGAAGATCGCCGAGGCGCTGGGAGTAACCCCGCCCAACATCACCGGCATAATCGACCGTCTGGTAGAGCAGGGTCTGGTAAGCCGTACCGAGAATCCTGAGGACCGCCGTATCATGACGCTTCAGGTCACTGAAAAAGGACAAAAACTTTTAATTAATCTTAGAGAAAGCCGGGTAAGTTTCTTTAAACAAGCCTTATCTCGTATGAAACAGGAAGAACTTCAGTCTCTTTCTCAGGGTCTTTCTGCCTTGATTAAAGCGGCAAATGCTCAAAAGAATGAGGTCTAGGTTCTAACCCGTCGTCAGTATCTGTGCTTTATATCTTTCTACGTGTAATAGCTGGAGGGGAGGCAATTATGGGTGTTGACTATTCTAAAGAGGGAAAACTGGCAATCTTTGTTCTTAATCGTCCTCACGTTATGAATGCTCTGGATATCCCTGCCTTGAAAGAATTCCACGATGCTCTCATAGATTTTCAGGAAGACGCTAATCTCTGGGCGGGTATTATTACCGGAGCTGGCGATAGAGCTTTTTGCACGGGTATTGATATCCGCAGCACTCTCTCAATGAACCAATATCAAGACCGTTCACAACCTTTACCCGCGACATTGATGAGAGGGCTGGAAATTACCAAGCCATTGGTAGCTGCTGTTAACGGGTTGGCTCTCGGAGGAGGTCTTGAAATTATTCTTTCCTGTGATATACGCATTGCTGCCGAAAACGCTGCTTTTGGTTCACCCGAGGTCTCTCTGGGTCTTATTCCCGCCTGGGGAGGAACCCAAAGACTTACCCGTCAGATTAACTGGTGTCAGGCTGCTGAATTGTTGTTAACTGGAAAAACTATCAGTGCCCATGAAGCTTACCGGATGGGATTGGTAAACCGGGTGGTCCCCAAAAATAATCTTTCGTATGCGTCCAAAGAATGGGCAGAAGTCCTTTGTAATGCCGCTCCGCTGGCCGTACGAGCGGCTAAAGAAGCAATGGTCAAGGGAGTATCTCTAACTCTAAATGAAGGTTTAGAGCTCGAAGATGCTCTGGAGACATACCTTAAGGGGACTGAAGATTTTTATGAAGGAATTAAGGCTTTTAAAGAAAATCGTAAACCCTTCTTCCAGGCCAGATAGACGATAGATTGATAATAGTCTTCCTTTTCCCTCAAAACTGGTCATCATTAGATATACAGTAGCATATACGATTTGGCGTAAAATCCTGAAAAGAGCTACAATAAAAACATTCATTGTAAGATTATTCAATTTTATTGAGGAGGATATTTCATGAGAGAAGTCGTCATTGTCAGCGGTGCAAGAACTGCCATCGGTAACTTTGGCGGAGCGTTGCAAGATGTCCCGGCCGTTCAACTACAGGCTACCACTATCAAAGCAGCTTTAAAGAAGGTTGGCGTAAGACCAGGCCGAAGCTCCCAATTGGAATGCTGCCTTCCTAAAGCTTTCCAGGGCGTTGGAGAAATTGATCTGGAAAAGAAATACTATGACTATGATAAGTCGTTGCAAGAAATCTTTGTTGATGAAGTAATCATCGGTAATGTTCTACAGGCTGGTCAGGGTCAAAATCCGGGTCGTCAGGCTCAGATATATGCTGGAATTCCGAAAGAAGTAAATGCCTTCACCGTGAACAAGGTTTGCGGCTCTTCCTTAAAAGCCATCGCTCTTGCTGCACAGGCCATTAAAGCCGGTGATGCGGATGTCATCGTAGCCGGTGGTATGGAAAATATGAGTCAGGCTCCCTTCTACCTGCCCAAAGCCAGATACGGGTATCGGATGGGAAGCTTAACCAATGGAAGCGCTGAGATCGTAGATGGTATGGTCTATGATGGTCTCTATGAATTATTTAATGGGTATCACATGGGAATGACTGCTGAAAATATTGCCGCCAAATATAATATCAGTCGCTTGGAGCAGGATACTTTCTCAGCAGAAAGTAACGCCAGAGCTATTGCAGCTACCAAAAAAGGTGTTTTTAAAGAAGAGATAGTTCCGGTAGAACTGAGAATTAAGAAAGAAGTAAAGCTGTTTGATATTGATGAACATCCTCGAGATAGCAGCGTTGAGACCTTAGGTAAACTGCCTACAGCTTTCAAGAAGGATGGCACTGTTACAGCTGCTAACGCTTCATCCCTGAATGATGCTGCCGCTGCTGTATTGGTTATGTCAGAAGAGGCGGCTAAAAAGTATGGTCTTAAACCCATCGCCTACATTAAGTCCTATAGTCCCGGCGGCATTGATCCAGCCTACATGGGCATGGGAGCTTGCCCGGCAACTTATAAGGCTCTTCAGGTGGGTGGTTTAGGTATCAAAGATATTAACCTTTTTGAATTGAATGAAGCTTTCGCTTCCCAGGCTATTGGCTGTATTAGAGAGATGGGAGTGGATACGAATATCTGTAACGTTAATGGTGGCGGTATCTCACTTGGCCATCCAATCGGCTGCACAGGCGCCCGAATTGTGGTTACTCTTATGTATGAAATGCAGCGTCGTCAGAGCAAATATGGTCTGGCTGCCCTTTGTATCGGCGGCGGTCAGGGTATGGCTCTGGTTCTGGAAAGAAAATAGTTTAATTTTCCCGCACATAAAATAAGGGGGCAGGTTGAATACAGCCTGTCCCCTTTTTGTTTTATATGCCCCGGAAATCTCTTATTCATTACAATAGAATAAATTATAGAGCCTTATGATAATTGGGGGAGGTAACGCATTATGAAAGCGATTGTAAAACAAATTAATTCGCCTCAAACCCGTTCTTTCGCCTGGAATAATGTCAATTGGGTGGATATTTCCTTCCCCACATCCATTGAAATGGAATATCTAGCTAATAAGTATCACTTCCATCCCCTGGCTTTGGAAGACAGCCTCAGCCGCAGCCAGTTGTCTAAAGTGGATGATTACGGATCTTATTTGCTGCTAATCCTTCATTTTCCGGTCATTGAACCAGTAGAGCAAGTACTTAAGTCGACATGGCTGGCAGCCTTCATAGGCGTTAATTATGTCATTACTCTTCACGACGAGTTTAAATTGATCACTGATATCTTTGTTAGTTGCCAGACCGAAGATGATGTCAAAAAAGCTTATTTTTCTTACGGGTCGGGATATTTCATTTACCATCTTATCGACCACTTAATAGAAAACTGTTTTCCGATATTAGATAGACTCCTGGCTCAAATGGAGCTCATTGAAGATCGGGTTTTTGATGAAGAATCCAACGATACTCAGGCAATCGCCGTTTTGCGACGAGACATCATCACGTTGAGGCGAATAATCTATCCCTCCAGATCGGTTTTTAGTGATTTGAAGCAGAAAATAAAAGCCTTTACCAGTAAAGATCTGGACGTCTATTTCGACAACCTTATGGATGAGGTCAACCGAATTTGGGAAAATCTTGAAGAATCCAAGGAGGTAATTGAAGTTTTCAAAGATAGTGACTTTGTTCTGGTCACAAATCGTATCAATCGTATCGTCCAGACTCTGACTATCTTATCCAGCGTTTTCATACCGTTCATCGTGGTATCCAGCCTTTATGGAATGAATGTTAAACTTCCGGGTGGATTCAGTGAAGGTAGTTTGGTGCCTTTTGGAGTTCTATTGGGAATCATGTTCATCATCTCCGGGACTATGCTATACTTCTTTCACAGGAGGCATTGGATCTAGGTATGAAAATTAAAGTTCTGGGAGCGCATAATACCGAATCTCGTTCTACCAAACACACATGTCTCTTGATAGACGATATCCTGGCCCTGGATGCTGGAGGAATCACCTCTAGTTTATCTTTTAGAAATCAGCTAAAAATCAAATCTATAATTCTAACTCACGGTCATTATGATCATATCCGGGATATTCCCGCTTTATCCATGAATTTTTATTTAAGACAGAAATGTCTCAGTCTCTACACTCACGCTGCAGCCTGGCGGAGCGTCCAAAGATACCTGTTAAATGGTGAGGTCTACCCTGAATTTCATCAGCGGCCGACTGAAAACCCCACGCTAAAGGTACATCTTGTGGAGCCATACCAATCTTTTAAGGTTGAAGGTTATAAATTGCTTCCCGTACCTGCAACTCACGCCGTTCCTGCCACGGGATACGAAGTTACCTCAAAAGATGGAAAAGTTATCTTCTACAGCGGAGATACAGGTGCCAGTCTCAGTGAAGTTTGGGACAAGATTTCTCCCCAGGTTATTTTTATCGAGCTTACGGGTTCTAACCGCTGGAAGCAAGCCATGGAACATTCCGGCCACTTAACCCCCGATTTATTACAGAAAGAGATTGCGAGTTTTCAAGATATTAAAGGTTATTTACCGCAAATCTTTGCCGTCCATATTAACTCGGCCGGAGAAGCTGAAATAAAGGCTGAAATCTCTGAAGTGGAAAAGTCCCTGGGCACAAACATCAACTTTGCTCACGAAGGCCAGACGGTCGAAATATAAAAAATGACTACTGATCGTCCCAGATTTATTACCGACCAGAACGTCGGTAAGTTAACCAAATTTTTGAGATTACTTGGATTTGATACCATCTTTTTTATCGGTGAATCTGACACACAGATGGTTCAAAGGGCTTTGGAGGACAATCGCGTTATTTTAACCCGTGATACTCATATTCCCAAAAGGCGGCTTGTAACCAGTGGTAAGGTGAAAGTTGTTTTGATTAAATCTGATAATATCGATGATCAAATTCAACAGGTAATTAACGAGCTTAATTTGGCTGGTATAATCAAGTCTTTCATACTTTGCCTGGAATGCAATAGACCTTTATCGGTCAGGACTAAGGAGGAGATAACCGGCAAAGTGCCGCCTTATGTCTTTCAAAACCAGCGGGATTTTATGGAATGTTCTGAATGCCGCAGGATCTACTGGAAAGGGACACACTGGCAAGCTATGATTAAGAAAATGGAAAAAATAGGCAAAGGTCAGAATAAATAAGCTCATGAAATTCAACAAAATTACTCCTGAAATCGTTACCCGGCTTGAGAAAATAGTCGGCGGTAAAAATATAATTACCGGTGAAGGAAAAGAAAATTATTCGCGAGATGAAGCACCACATCCCAGAGATTTTCTTCCGGAAGTTGTGGTTAAACCAGATTCTGTTCAAGCTGTCTCCTCAGTCATGAAATTAGCTAATCGGCATCGTATACCGGTTACGCCTCGAGGTGCCGGAACTGGTCTTTCCGGTGGATGTGTACCGGTTCATGGCGGTATTTCTCTTTCCCTGGAAAAGTTGAATCATATCCTGGAGGTTGATACCGCCAATTTTTGTGTTACTGCTGAATCAGGAATTACTTTAGCTAACCTCTGCTCTAATGTAGAACAATATGGACTCTATTATCCTGTGTATCCCGGAGAGACGGGTGCAACGATTGGCGGGAACGTAGCGACCAACGCCGGAGGAATGAGAGCCGTAAAATACGGTGTGACCCGGAACTTTGTCATGGGTCTGGAAGTCGTCCTTCCTGCGGGAGAAATTATCCGGACTGGAGGTAAATATATCAAGTCTGCGACCGGATACGATTTGACTCAATTATTGATTGGGTCGGAAGGGACTCTGGCTGTCATTACGCAGGTTATTCTAAAACTCATCACCCCTCCTGGAAGTCGTGAAATTTTGCTCATTCCATTTAATGATCTGGTTGATGCCATCCGGTTCGTTCCCATAATTCTTAAAGAAAAAATAATTCCTGTCAGTATCGAATTTATGCAGCAGGATATTCTGGAAATGGTCAAAGACTATACCGGAAAAGAAGTTCCTTTTAAGACCCACCCGGCCTACTTGATGTTGATGATCGAAGCTGGTGGGCCGGAAGAGTTTTGTCTTATTTCAGAGCATATTCAGGAAATTGCTTTAAAACACCATGCCCTGGATGTATTTGTTCCGGGAAGTGAACGGGCTAAAAGGCAGCTTCTGGAAATCCGTGAGAACTTTTATCCTTCCATTCAGCATCGCGGCATGCTGGACCTGGCAGATGTTGTGGTCCCTCGCAGTCGTATTGCAGAGTTTGTCGAAAAAGCTCAGGATATCAGTAAACAATTCGATCTTCCAATTTTCGTTTACGGTCATGCCGGTGATGGTAATGTTCACTTACATCCGGTTGGCAAAAACGTTGACCTCCACAAACTTGAAGAATTTCTGGATGAAATCTATCGGTCAGGAATTAACCTGGGAGGTACCATTTCCGGGGAGCATGGATTGGGTTTGGATAAGAAAGTTTACTTTCCTCTTGTCGCGAGCCGGGAGAAATTGGAGCTGATGAAACGTATCAAAGGTGCTTTCGACCCTAATAACATTCTCAACCCTGGTAAGATTTTCGATTAAAATTCCCCCGAATATTCTTTCATAGTTTCTTCAGGGATATTTTCGTTATCATCGTTCTGTTAGAGTAACCAGAATTCGAAACCCAGGGTCTTTTCATTTAAGTAACTTATCACTTGTCATACCTGCGCTCTTTTTGTCATACCCGCGAAAGCGGGTATCTAAACGGTGATCTTAAGAGAATACTGTAGATTCCGGATCAAAGCCTGTCCCGTACTTGATACGGGATCCGGAATGACAAAATGAAATGACTCTATTGACTTGACAGAGTTTATTCATTTTCAAACTTCTTTGCAGTATTAACTGGGAAAGTGGTGGTAATCTGTCGTTGCGAGAATCTTTTCTTCTTTCGAAGCAATCCCCGATTCCAGAGCAAGGGGATTGCTTCGCTTCGGTCGCAAAGACAGTTGCTCGTAAAGACAATTATGAAAAGAACCTGATTCGAAACCTGCTATCTATTGATTCCGACCTCAGTTATTGGTACACTTCAAACTACGACATTATGTAAGAGGGCTCAAATATGAAAATCGTCAACGTCAGCCAGATGCAGCAGGCCGAAAAGGATTGCGCTAAATATGGTATTTCTACCGAGATGCTCATGGAAAATGCCGGAAAAGCGGTTGCTGAAGAAATCCGGAATGTAATAGGAGATCTACAGCAACAGAATATCCTGGTTCTTGTTGGGCCGGGAAATAACGGTGGAGATGGGTTAGTGGCTGCACGCACCCTCTATGACCTCGGAACCGGCAAAGTAAAAGTGTATTTATGCGGTAAACGCCCTCAGAACGATCTGCACTTCGAAGAAATACAGAAGCGCAGCATTCATTTCCGGAATATTGATGATGATACGGATCTTAGCAAGTTTAAAGAATGGCTTTCAGAAGCAACGGTAGTCCTGGATTCGATTTTCGGTACTGGCAAGATCCGTCCTTTCTCTGGAAATCTGGCGCAGGTTTTAACACAGGTTAATGAAGCCAGACTGGTTCGCTCGAATCTTTATGTTATGGCTTTAGACTTACCTTCCGGATTAAATGCAGATACAGGATCGGTAGACCCCAATACGCCTTTCTCGGATCTTACCATTACATTAGGTTTCCCAAAAGTTGGGCTTTTTAACCTTCCTGGATCTGAAAGAGCTGGAAAAATAATCACCGTGGATATCGGGATTCCCGTTCAGATCGTAGATTATGTAAATACTGAGTTGATGACTTCTGACATGATCGAGAATATCTTGCCGAGTAGACCCCTTGTATCTCATAAAGGCGATTACGGGAAAGTATTGGCTCTGGTCGGCTCCATGAATTATCCTGGCGCTGCTTATCTGTCTTGTATGGGGACTATCCGTGTGGGGGCCGGCCTCACTACCCTGGCTATCGCCCGCAGTCTTCAACCTGTAATGGCAGCTAAGCTTACTGAAGTCACTTATCTTCCATTACCCGAGGCTGAACCAGGAATAGTCTCAAAAGAAGCCATTAATATTCTCTCCCAGCAACTACCTCAATATAATGTCTTATTAATGGGTTGTGGAATTGGTCAGCATTCATCTGTCGCCGAATTAGTTAAAAGTGTTCTTCTTAGCCTGACGAAGTTGCCGCCTGTTGTCCTGGATGCGGATGGAATAAATACTCTAGGCGTCATTCCGGACTGGCAAAAGTTATTTTCAGATGAGGCTGTCTTTACACCTCATGCCGGTGAGATGTCCAGACTTTTAAAGCAGTCCATATCTGATGTTCAAAATAATCGTCTCGATATAGCGCGGGAGACCAGCGTTAATTGGAACAAAATTATTGTCCTTAAGGGAGCTTACACAGTTATCGCTTCACCAGATGGGAAAATCAGGGTAAGTCCCTTTGCTAATCCCGGTCTGGCTTCTGCTGGTACCGGAGATGTTCTGGCCGGGATGATAGCCGGCCTGGTGGCTCAAGGTTTGGGCTTATTTGAAGCCGCGATCTGCGGTGTTTATCTGCATGGTCTGGCGGGGGAAATGGTGAAGTCTGAACTTGGAGATGCTGGTATGCTGGCCAGTGACCTTCTGCCGGTGTTGCCGCTGGCTATTAGACAATTGAAACAGGTTTAACTTAGAATAGTTATGAGGTGACAAATGCTGCTGACAATTGATGTGGGCAATACGGGGATGGGATGGGGCGTCTTCGATAATACGGAGAGCAACAATATCCGCGCTACCTGGCGGATGGCTACCAGCATCGGACGTATGCCGGACGAATACGCTTCTTTATTTTTTCCCCTGATGCGAGAAAGCGGCTTAAGGACTTCCGATATTACGGATATTTGCATTTGTTCGGTCGTGCCGCAAATGGTTGGCATACTGGAAAATATGTTTGTACGCCATTTCAATATCCATCCTTTATTTATCGGTCCGGGTATTAAAACCGGAGTGACTATACGGATGGATAATCCGCGTGAAGTTGGAGCGGATCGTATCGTCCACAGTGCGGCTGCATATCAGCTTTATGGAGGGCCGCTGATTATCGTCGATCTTGGAACTGCCACGACCTTTGACACGGTATCTAAAAATGGAGAGTATACCGGTGGAGCCATCGCGCCTGGATTTCAAACGGCAGCCGAAGCCTTATTTGCCCGTACAGCCATGCTGCCCAGGGTTAAATTAATACGTCCGGCTAAAGCGATCGGCAAGAATACTGAAGCAGCTATGCAGTCCGGTATCGTTTTCGGGTATTTAGGCCTTATCGAAGGAATGATCCGTCGCATTCAGGAAGAGCTTCCGGAAAAAGCCAAGGTTGTCCTGACGGGTGGATTTCTGGATGTGGTAGTTAAAGAGACTAATATTCTTGATAAAGACATCAGTGTTATTGATATTGTTAATCCGAACTTGATTCTAATCGGGCTCAGAATGATTTATGCCATGAACAAGGCACAATAGGATAAAGACATGCTAACAAAGAAGACCGTTGTCCTGGGTGTTACTGGAGGAATCGCCGTCTATAAAGCTGCGGATCTGGCCAGCAAATTGACTCAAGCTGGCGCTAAAGTTAGAGTCATCATGACTCGTAACGCATGCGAATTCGTGACTCCTTTAACCTTCGAAGCCATTACAACGAATGCAGTCATTACCGATATGTTTGAAACAACCGCCGAGCACCGTATAAACCATATCGCCCTTTCGGAAATAGCGGATGTCATATTGGTAGCGCCGGCGACCGCGAACATTATCGCTAAACTGGCGAGTGGAATCGCGGATGATATGCTTACGACCACGATTCTGGCAACTCGAGCTCCGGTGGTGATTGTACCCGCCATGCATACCGGGATGTGGCAAAATTCGATTACACAAGAAAACGTCAAACAATTAGAGAAAAGGGGCATAAACATTATTGAACCGGCGATTGGCCGTTTAGCTTCAGGCGGGTATGGCTCTGGACGTTTCCCGGATACCGAACTAATCATTGGCCGACTCAAAAAGATTCTGGGAAAGAACGGGGACCTCCAGGGAAAGAGTATTGTCGTCACGGCGGGCGGAACTCAGGAGCCTATCGATCCGGTACGCATTATCAGCAATCGATCTTCTGGCAAGATGGGCTACGCTATCGCTGAAGCTGCCAGAGACCGTGGAGCCGTGGTTACCCTTATTAGTGCCCCCACTGCTATTCCCAAACCTGTGGGCGTTGAAATATTGTCTGTCGAGACTGCCGATCAAATGAAAAAGGCGGTATCGAAAGCGGTAGAAAAGACTGATGCTTTAATCATGGCGGCAGCAGTAGCTGACTATCAGGTGTCAAAAATAGCTAAACAAAAAATTAAAAAAGAAAGCGGAAACCTGACTTTAGATCTGGTACATACTCCCGATATATTATCTGAAGTTGAGGGAGATTTTATCAAAGTTGGTTTCGCTGCCGAGAGTCAGGATTTAATCGCTAATGCGCGTCGGAAGGTAGAGAAAAAGAAGCTGGAACTTATCGTGGCCAATAATATCACAGAAGAGAACAGCGGGTTCGCCACAGACACAAATAAAGTTATTTTAATCGGTAAAGACGGTATGCCGGAAGATCTGCCTCTAATGAGCAAACGTGAAGTCGCTGATCGCATACTGGACCGAATTGTCAGGTTGTTTAATTCCAGAACCTGAAGATAATTTCGGATTGACTATTTTCAAAGAGATATTCTTTTTAGAGGTTTTATCATGTCAGAAACGACCGAAAACACCTTTGATATGCCGAAGGCTTACGAGCCCGGCAAAGTGGAAGATAAATGGTATCAATTCTGGATGGAAAAAGGTTATTTTAAACCCAGGATCGATCCCCTTAAGAAACCCTTTACTATCATCATGCCCCCTCCTAATGTGACTGGAGAGCTACATGTAGGGCATGCTCTTACCGCGACGCTGGAAGATATCATGATCCGGTGGCACCGTATGAAGGGAGACCCTACCCTCTGGGTACCCGGCGTCGACCATTCCGGAATTGCCGCTCAGGTGGTAGTCGAAAGAATGCTGGCGAAAGAAAAGCTCACCCGGTATCAGCTCGGCCGGGAAAAATTCGATCAGCGGATGAAAGAATGGGCAGCGAAAGCCCGGGCTTCTATTACAAACCAGCACCGGAAACTGGGTGTGTCCTGTGATTGGAGCCGGGAAAGTTATACTCTGGATCCAGGTCCGAGTCTGGCGGTCCGCACCAACTTTAAAAGACTCTTTGATAAAGGTTTAATCTACCGTGGAGAAAGAATCGCTAACTGGTGCCCACGCTGTTCGACCGTCCTTTCAGATCTTGAAGTAGACCATAAAGATGAAAAAGGAAATTTGTGGTATATCCGGTACCCGCTGGAAGATGGCAAAGACTATATTGTAGTCGCCACGACTCGTCCCGAGACCATGCTGGGAGATACTGCCGTAGCCGTTAATCCCCAGGATAACCGCTATGCCGGTTGGGTCGGTAAGAAACTAATTTTGCCTTTGATTAGCCGTACTATTCCGATTGTGGCGGATGAGGCTATTGATCCAGCCTTCGGTACCGGTGCGGTGAAAGTAACGCCGGCTCATGATCCGGTCGATTTCGAAATCGGACAAAGACATCATTTGCCGGTCGTAAATATCCTGAACAATGATGCCACTATGAACGAAAACGCCGGACCATATCGAGGTTTGGACCGCTTCGAATGCCGGAAGAAAGTGATCGAAGACCTGAAAAATGAGGGCCTTCTGGAAAAAATTGAAGATTACTCCCATGCCATCGGTCACTGCCAGCGCTGCCAGACGATCATTGAGCCTGTTGCCAGCAAGCAATGGTTCGTAAAAATGGAGCCTTTAGCCAGACCTGCCATTGAAGCCGTTAAGGATGGCCGCATCAAAATCATTCCCGATCGCTTCACCAAAATTTATTTGAACTGGATGGAAAATATCCGTGATTGGTGCATCAGCCGCCAGCTCTGGTGGGGGCATCGCATCCCCGTATGGTATTGTCAGGACTGTGGAGACATGATCGTCAGCATTGAAGATCCCAGCTTATGTCACTGCGGGTCCAAAAATATCGAGCAGGATAAGGATGTGCTGGATACCTGGTTTAGTTCCGGACTCTGGCCGCATTCTACCCTGGGTTGGCCAAAAGATACTCCCGACCTGCGCTACTTCTACCCCACTTCTGTCATGGAAACAGCCTATGACATTATATTCTTCTGGGTAGCCCGAATGATCATGATGGGACTGGAAGATATGGGAGAAGTGCCGTTCCATACCGTTTACCTTCACGGGCTGGTTCGCGACGAAAAAGGCGAAAAAATGAGCAAGGTCAAGGGTAATGTCCTGAATCCATTGGAAGCAATCAAAGAATACGGCACAGACGCTTTGCGTTTTGGACTTTCCACCGGTACCTCTCCGGGTAATGATATGAAGATGGCCGCCAACCGGCTGGAGTCCAGCCGCAATTTCGCCAATAAAATCTGGAATGCCTCCCGTTTCGTAATTAAAAGTATCGATCCTTCTTCTCTGGTACTTTCCCAGAGTGATCTTACAGCTTTGCCTGTGGAAGACCGCTGGATATTAAGCCGTCTGAACCGCACGGTTTTAAATGCCACACAGTTAATGGAAGATTTCCAATTCGGCGAAGCTCAGCGGCAGATCTATGATTTCATTTGGAACGAGTTCTGCGACTGGTATATCGAAATAGCCAAGATACGCTTAAAAGAGGAAGCAGCTATCTCTCCCATCCCGGTTCTGGTAGAAGTACTGGAAACATCCTTGAGATTATTACATCCCTTTATGCCATTCATTACGGAAGAAGTCTGGCAGACTTTAAAAAGGATATTATCTAAAACCGTGTCCTGGCCGGAATCTATCATGATCTCAGCTTATCCCACCGCGAATACAAAAGCAATTGATCCGGGGGCAGAGTATATCATCGAGACAATTATCGAAGTAGTACATTCTATCCGGAATGCCCGGGCTGAGCATAAGGTCGATAGCAGCAAATTGATTGAAGCTCAAGTTTATGCCGGAGACCTGGCGGATGCTTTTATACCATATTCCACGACAATTCAATCACTGGCTCAAGTCAATCCGCTGAATATAAAGAATATCCGCCATCAAGGAGGCTCCACTGATAACGATCTGGTACTGGTACTTAAAGATACCGAAGTTGTTATTCCACTGGCCAGTATGGTTAATGCGGAAGCGGAAAAAGCCCGATTGGAGAAAGAGTATAATGAAGTCAAAGCTAATGCCGATCGTCTGGAAGCTCGCCTGAATGACCAGGCCTTTATCAATAAAGCTCCTCCCGCAGTCGTTGGAAAAGAGCGCGTCCGCCTCGCCGATTCTAAGGATAAGCTCCAGCGGCTCAAACAGCAGTTAGCCCGATATAAATAAGATTTCAAAGGCGGCGACGATAAAAAATCGCCGTCTCTTTTACTCTTTGCAAACCTCTGGAATTGGCCTCAATATTTTTCTATTTTAGATACGGATAGTGCTATAATAGTCATGTGGTGCGTGTGGAAATTGTAAGGGGCATTAATATATAGGGAGATTCGGAATGGATGAATTGAAGGTCTTCACCGGAAACGCTAATCCGGCCCTGGCTCAGGCTATCGTTGATTATCTGGAGATTCCGCTGGGTAAATGCGAAGTGTTCCAATTTTCCAATGAAAATACTTTCGTCCGTATACTGGAAAATGTGCGTGAAAGAGATGTGTTTGTAGTCCAGCCGATCTGTACTCCTGTCAATAATAATCTTGTAGAACTACTTATCATGATAGATGCTTTTAAACGAGCTTCTGCCGGGAGAATCACCGCTGTAGTTCCTTATTACGGCTATGCCAGGACAGATAAGAAAGACCAGCCAAGGGTTCCTATTACTGCTCGCCTGGTAGCTGACCTGCTTACCGTAGCAGGTGCCCAACGGCTTTTAACGGTTGACCTCCACGCTCCTCAGATTCAAGGGTTTTTTAATATACCGGTTGACGAGTTGACAGCTTTAAATGTGCTGGCTAACTATATTATTGAAAAGAAACTCAACGGTGATCTGGTAGTCGTGGCGACCGATATAGGTATTTCCAAGAGAGCACGGGATCTGGCCGAAAGGCTAAACGCACCTCTGGCTATTATGGAAAAGCGGCGTGTAGGTAACGCCGACCGTACCGAGACCTTGAATGTCATAGGTGAAGTCGAAGGAAAGATGGCCCTTACTCTGGACGATGAGATTGATACGGCTGGGTCACTCGTCAACGTTGTATCGACTCTTATTGAAAGGGGTGTGAAAGGCGTTTACTCTTGCTGTACGCATCCGATTCTTTCCGGCCCAGCGATCCAGAGAATTTCATCCTGCCCGGTCAAAGAACTGATTGTGACGGATACGGTCCCGCTGGGACCCAATAAGAAACTGGAAAAAATAAGAGTGCTGTCTATGGCTCCGCTCCTGGGCGAAGCTATTCACCGGATTCATACCGGTATGTCCGTGGGAGCCATGTTTGCGTAGGCAAGCTAGGTAGAGTTATAGGTTTTAGGGAAATGGGGATGGGTACTTATGGCTTATAACTTATCACTTATAACGTAAAACATAGGGGATAG
>DEUU01000443.1:478-995 GCA_002362735.1 Dehalococcoidia bacterium UBA3254 | reverse complement strand
ATAGGGGATAGTTGGAATGTTCAGAAAATTATTTGGAGGCTTAATAGACTCCAATGAAAAAGAAATTGACCGGCTGCAGCCGATTATTGATAAAATAAACGCGCTTGAGCCTGAGTTTGCCTTGTTAACCGATTCAGAATTAAAAGCGAAGACCGCCGAATTTAAAAATCGTATCCTTCAAGCTACAACGCAGCTAAAAAGCGAGGTAGAAAAAACTCGCCAGGATCTGGCTGAAAAACGCAAGTGCGAGTCTGAGGCTGTTAACGCTTTTCAGCAGGAAGAAGCATCTCGTGAATGTCGAGATTTGGAAGGCGAACTTAAGAAACGGGAAGAGAACCTTAAGGCAGTGGAAACTAGATTTCTGGATGAAATTCTGCCCGAAGCTTTCGCTGCCGTGAGAGAAGCTGCCAAAAGAACTATCCACCAGAGGCATTTCGATGTTCAACTGATCGGTGGCATTGTGCTGCATCAGGGCAAAATTGCTGAGATGAGGACCGGCGAAGGAAAAACGCTGGTC
>DEUU01000443.1:0-233 GCA_002362735.1 Dehalococcoidia bacterium UBA3254 | reverse complement strand
GACCGGCGAAGGAAAAACGCTGGTCGCGACCTGCCCTTTGTATCTCAATTCTCTTACGGGCAGAGGGGTGCATCTAATAACTGTAAACGATTATTTGGCCAGGCGTGATCCATACTGGATGGGGCCTATCTATAATGCCTTGGGCGTTTCTGTAGCTTCCATTTATCCTCAGCAAACGCCGGATGAGCATACTCCCGCCAGACTCTATGATCCTGCATTCGATTCAGGAGATA
>DEUU01000114.1:16368-16491 GCA_002362735.1 Dehalococcoidia bacterium UBA3254 | reverse complement strand
GGGTGGTCTTCCCGCTGCCGGGCGGTCCCCATAAAATAATCGAAGGCAGCTGACCGGCCTCGATAGCCCTGCGCAAGACCCGTCCCTGTCCGATGATTTGCTCCTGTCCCACGAATTCATCCA
>DEUU01000114.1:15904-16107 GCA_002362735.1 Dehalococcoidia bacterium UBA3254 | reverse complement strand
CCAGAGTGCGGGGCCGCATCCGGGCGGCGAGGGGGGCTTCTCTGGAAGTCAATTCCTGGGCTTTATGCTCGAACAGGTCCATTCGTTCCACCAATCATCGTACTAGTAATATTGTACTCTTCAGGAGGAAGAAAGGTAAAGGTTTTTCAAGGCTAAGATCAGGGCCTTTTCGTTTTACCATTCCCGATCCCGTATCAAGTACG
>DEUU01000114.1:0-15641 GCA_002362735.1 Dehalococcoidia bacterium UBA3254 | reverse complement strand
CGGGACAGGCTTTGATCGGGAATCTACTCTAGCATCACAGAATACGGTTTAGATTACTGCTCGGAGGCAGGAATGACAATGATATGTTGGAATATGAAAAGACTCCAGGGTTAAGGCTTGTTTATCACGTGTTCTTTTAAAATCTGATGGTCCGGAGTACGGAAAATAATGGACGCCCTGTTTCCGTCAATAGAAACATCCGTAAAACCGAATTGCCCGCTCGCGTACCAGAGACTGGCAGGAGAAACATACGTTCTCTCCGGGTCCAGTACTCCACCCAGTGCGCCGCAGGTGATATAGGTCACGCCGGAATGTTGCAGCAGCTCCATTTGATGCAGGTGGCCGTCAAAGACCATATCCACTTTATATTTCTCGAAATACGGGGTTAAAGCAGAGATGGTCTCCGGGTTATCGCTCCAGTTCCAGCCGTGATAGTTGTATCCCGAAGAATAGTAAAATCCATGGCTCAGCACGATTTTCCAGTCGTCCAACGGGATGTTTTTCAGCTGTGCCTCCAGCCAGGCGGCCTGCCTGGAATTGAAGCTTTCCGCGCTCCATTCCACATCCACAACCAGAAAATGGATTTTTCCGGCATCTACCCGGAAATACAGCGGAGACCCGCTGGGGGACGGATTTCCTCCCGGAGAACAAAAATAGGCATAATGATCCACCCCTGTAAATAAGACATCGTGATTACCCGGAACATACCCGATCGGCACTGTTGAAGTGAGAGGAGCCAGAGAATTCAAAGCATCCTGCCATTGAGTATTTGAAGAGCCCAGGTCAACCAGGTCGCCCAGCGAGAAGAAATAATCGAAACTGTTTACCGGATCAGCGATATATTCTGCCATTTTCAGTGTCAGGTCGCGCCGGTTGTCCCCGGACCCGAAATGAGCATCGCCGCCGGCCGCGAATCGCAAATGCGCGGTCTGGATTTCCGGAGTCTTAAAACGGTAAGCATTACCATCGCCATTTTGATAAAAATATTCTGTGCCCGGTGTCAGGTTAGAAAGTAAAAAAATGTGCTGGGTGGAAGCCGTATCTTCATGGATCAGAGTGCGCTTTCCGTTTGCTTCATAAGAAAGAGATAACTGCTCCGGACGGCTCGTATTTTCTATGACCGCAACAGCAGGGACAGTGGAGGAAGCTGAATTATTGATCAGCACCAAGCGGGGTGGAACATCTTTGACCGCTGAAGAAGGAAAGCCGGTGGCATATCCAACGATCCCAAAAGGAAAAATGATCCCCAGCACCGCCAGAATGAAGGTAGCAATGAACATTCCCCTCACTATTCTCGAACGACCTTTTAAGGCCAGTATCCGCTGTCCCAGAGTCAACCCCAGTAATATTAAGCCATAACAGCCGACAATAATAACCGCCGCCCGGACCAAAATATCGATGTGAAACAGACCGTTCGTCCCATGCAAGGTAAAAATCCAGATCAAAACCCCGAAGATGAGGGCAATCGCCAGACCCGTGAGCACACTATAAATCATTTTCCTCATGCAGCTATTATATGATAGCCCGTTTGCAAAGCTCAATTCCGCGAGTGAATTATTGCATTATGAAAACTATTGTGTTATTTTGAAGTCTATGTCGGGAATACTGGAAGGCATCAGGGTACTTGATTTGACGCAGGTCTATTCCGGGCCTTACTGCACCCTTTTGCTGAAAGATTTAGGGGCTGAAGTGATCAAGGTGGAGAGGCCCGGGGCGGGGGATTTAATCAGAAATGATTTCCCTCACACCGTTGCATTTGAGGGCGGGCCTTTTATTATCCTGAACCGGGGCAAGAAAGCGATTACGCTGGACCTGAAGTCTGGAAAAGGGCAAAAAATCTGTAAAGAGCTAGCCGGAAAAGTCGACGTGCTGGTAGAAAATTTCAGTCCCGGCACCATGGATAAAATGGGGCTGAGCAGCCGGGAGATCTGCGCGCTGAATCCGAGACTAATATACGCCTCAATCTCCGCTTACGGGCAGACCGGTCCGCGGCGGGATTACCCCGGATTCGATCCGATTGCCCAGGCCATGGGCGGGATGACCTCTGTCACCGGTTTTCCGGAACAGCCGACCCGCTGCGGAGTTTCCATCGCGGATTTTTCTTCCGGGTTGTTCACGGCGCTTTCCATCGTCTCCGCCCTTTTCAACCGTCAAAAGACCGGCGAAGGACAGACTATCGATATCTCGATGCAGGACTGTATCTGGCAGCTGAGCTCGATCGAATATTCCCCTCATTATTTTCTGAACGGTCAGATTCCGGGTCGATTGGGCAACGGCCATGCCGGTATGATACCCAGTAATCTCTATCCCACTAAAGACGGCAGGATTTTTATTTCCACCGGCGTTCTGGTCCAGATCCACCGTTTATATAAGGCGATGGGCCGGGAAGACCTCATAGATACCCCGCTCGGGAAAAACCAGATGGAAAGGTATCCTCACCGGGATGAGATCGACGCCGCTATCACTGCCTGGACGAAAACCATGACTACGGATGAGATTTTGGATATCCTGAAGAAATCAGATGTTCCCTGTACCCGGCTGCCGTCCTTTGATGAGGTCTGTAACGACCCTCATCTCAAAGACCGCAATATGATTATAGAAGTGGAGCAGGAGATCTCCGGAAAAGTAAAAACGCCGGGCTCTTTATTCAAGTTTTCCAAAACTCCCGGAAACATCCAATATCCCGCCCCTCTCCTCGGCGAGCATAACATAGAGATTCTGAAAGAAATGCTGGGATATTCCGAGGAAGAGATTACACAGCTCTCCAACGAAGGCGTGATTTAGTGATACCTCTTCACTTCAAAACGGTAGAGGTTCACCGATTCGTCCGGTCCGATGCCCCCTTTCTGGCGGCAGATATCGATCTGCTGCTCAACCGAGTCCACCCCTTCCAGGTCCGGTAAAAGCAGTCCCCGGCGGTATCCGGACTCGACGATGACGCCGTATTTTTTCGGATCGAGATCTTCTTTGCTATCGACAGGCTCGGGATGAGTTAAAACATCCACCGTGTAGTCCAGGTCCTGCAGTTCGCCGGGCTCGATCGGTTCAAAACGGGGGTCCTGGGTGGCAGTGCTGATAGCGTTCATCACGGTCTCTTTAGCTACGTTTTCCTGACAGGGCTCGAAGGTGCCGATGCAGCCTCGGAGCTGGCCGGACTTTTTGACGCACACGAAAACCCCCGCCTGTTCTTTCATTTCCCGGGTCAGATCTTTGGGCTTAAGCACCTTCTTCTCGCGAACATAAGTCTCCAGAGCCTGCTTCGCCAGCTTGACCAGGGGAGACTGAGCTTTGACAATGATTCCGGCATAACCCACCACCGCGTTGAAGTCGCCGGAAATATCTCCGCTGGTCTGGTATTTAACGAGTTCTGCTTTGTCTGCTCCCAGCTCTTTCGCCGCAGCCATCATAATCGATGCGGGACCGTAACCGCACATCGTGATATTTTGTTCTTCGATTTTCCTGACCAGCTCGTCCGGGTCCAGATTAAGCATGGCGTTGATAGCCTGCCGGTCTTTCTTTTTCGATACTCCCTGCGGCTCATAATGGTTCATGTCGCTGCTGGCAAAAATCACCGCTTCTTTTTTCAGTTCGATGAGGGCCTGGGCGATATCATGCCCCACCTGTTTAAAAGCTTCAGGATCGGCTATACCCACAATGATCGGCACAATTTTCACGTCCTTTTTAAAATATTGCAGAAACGGCAACTGGACCTCAACAGCATGTTCGAACTCATGGGCTAACTGGTCTTCCTTCAAATAATTGGAGATCGACACCAGTTTTTTGGCCAGATCGGCATCGATTTGTACTTCACCCAGCGGAGTTTTCCACGTTCCTTCGGTGACGATACTCATGGGTTTGCCGCGGCCGGTGTGATTGGGCCCGATGACAATAAAGGTATCTTTGAATTTTATCTTTGAGAGGACTGCTCCCACTACCGCTCCTGAGTAGATATAACCGGCGTGGGGCGCTACCAGTCCAATAACATCCTCTTTTTCAGCGTTCGGGTCTACAAACGACTCAATCATCGCCCTGAGTTCATCTGGCGAACCGGGGTAAAACTGTCCGGCTACCACAGGTTCTCTTAACATGGAACACCTCTCACTTAAAGTTCTAACTATCCCACCCGAAAATTCAGCTCTGCCCCGCAGAATTTACACTTCGAACCATTTAATCCTGAAATTTTAGTCTCATATCCCTCACGCTGCACCACCAACCGTCCGCACTGATAACAATGTGTATTTTCCCCATCATGTCCCGGAATATTACCTACATAAATGAACTTTAAACCAGCCTGCTTTCCTATCTCCAGGGCATGCTCGATAGTGGCCAGAGGGGTCGCGGGAAGGTCCATCTCCTGATACTGGGGGTAAAATCGGGTGACATGCCATGGAGTAAGTTCTCCCAGCTTATCGTGAATCCATTTCGCGATCCCTTTCAACTGTTCGTCGTCATCGTTCATAGTCGGAATGATATTAGTGATTACTTCGAGATGCATGTTCCATTTATGCCTGGCACGCTCGGCTGTTTCCAGAATGCCTTCCCAGTGAGTAATTCTGGCCAACTTGCGGTACAACTCCTTATTGAAGCCTTTGACATCCACTCGCCAGGCATCAAGATAAGGTCCCAGCATATCCAGGGCTTCAGGAGTCATATAACCGTTGGTGACATAGACTGAATAAAGTTTTTTCTGTCTGGCCAGTTTGGCCGATTCCAGCGTGTACTCGAACCACATCGTCGGCTCATTATAAGTCCAGGCGATGCCCTGGCAGCCGCCATGTTCCGCCATGATGATCGCTTTTTGAGGAGGGATTTCCTGAGAACCTTTGCCTGCCGGAGCAATATCAGCACAGGAAATCTGCCAGTTCTGGCAGCCAGAACAATGGAAATTACAGCCCCAGCTCCCCAGGGAAAAGACCTGGCTGCCAGGATAGAAATGGAAAAGGGGCTTCTTTTCGATAGGATCGATGGCAACCGATGATGCCAGAGCATAATTCATATTAAAAAGTTCGCCGCCTTCATTTTTATACATCCGGCAGACACCCAGTCTCTCCGGTGCAATGTTGCAGCGCCAGCGGCAGATATTACAGCGGACGTGGTTTTCATTTAACTTTTTCGCCAGTAAAGCCTGATGCATGATAACAGCCATCCTGAATATATTATGAACCAATAATCATTATATCATCCGTATCAGGTCGCGATAAACCTATACGAGGGTCTAAACCTGAAGGTGCTAACCAGAATCTTATCATTTTCAAACTTCTTTGCAGTATTAACTGGGAAAGTGGTGGTAATCTGTCGTTGCGAGAGCTTGCCCTCGGACCTTTTCATAGCCATGAAGGATTTTATGCAGCTCTTCTTTCACTCATTCATTCTGTCTTTGCGAGGATCTTCTCCCCTTCCGAAGCAATCCCCGATCCAGAGTCAGGAGTTTACTTCGTCGCTACTCTCCTCGTAAAGACAATGATAAAAAGACCCTGAGCCGCTAACCGAAATCTGTTGTTAGCCTGGAGGTATTCTGTTAGACTAAGAACTATGAAAATCATCATGTTGACCGGAGGCATAGGCAGCGGAAAAAGTACCGTTTCCTCCATCTTGAAAGAACTGGGCGCCGTAGTGATCGATTCGGACAGCATAGGGCTTGACGTGGTGAATAAGGGAACTTCCGGATGGCAGGAGGTTGTAAACGCTTTCGGCGAGGAAATTCTGTCTTCGGAGGGAACCATCGACCGTGGAAAACTGGCCCGAATCGTTTTTCGCAACCCCTCAGCCCTCCGAAAGCTCGACGGTATCATCCATCCCCGGGTAGATGCAGAAGTCGAAAAACAGCTTCAGAAATACCAGACGACGAATGTCAAAGCGGTATTTATAGAAATGGCGATCATGGTTGATACCTGCTGGATGCCACGGGTAAACCAGTACTGGGTAGTTCAAGCTCCAAAAGAGACTATCCTGGAGCGACTTAAAGAGCGCGGAGTCAGCCGGTCCGATGCTCTGGCGCGCATGGCTAACCAGCCGCCGGTAGAAGAAAAAATTAAACAAAACCTGGTAATTATCGATAATAATGGAAATATGACAGATTTAAAAGCCAAAATTGAAAAATTATGGAAAGAAATTTCCGGATTTTAATGTAGATAGGAGGAATGAACATGTTTGACAAAATACTTCTACCTCTGGACGGCTCGGAATTAGCTGAATCATCTATTTCTTACACCCGGGACCTGGTCAGCCAACTTGGCGCAGAGGTTTTCCTGCTTCATATCTGCCCTCCGGAGCATCAAGCCTATTTGCATATGCACCAGATCTATCTCAACACGGTTCTGGAAGGTTTGCAGCTGTCCATCAAACTTGTGAATCCTGACCAAACGCCCAAAATCCAGGCCGAAGTTGTTACCGGAGACCCGGCGAAATTGATCGGCGACTATGTTAAACTCAAAGACATTAACCTGGTGGTGCTTACCACCTGCGGCGCTTCCGGTTTCCGCCAGTGGGCTATGGGCAGTGTCGCGGATAAAATAGTGCGTACCGTCGGCGTTCCCTGCCTCCTTATCCGGGCCAGGAGCGAATTTGTACCCGAAGCGAAAGGTATGATCCGGAAAATCCTGCTGACTCTGGACGGTTCGGACGCCAGTAAAATAGCCGTCCCTTATGCAGTGGCTCTGGCGAAGAAATTGAAAGCGAGCATCACCCTCTTCAGCATGGCGCAAACCGTCTACTCTCAACATCTGGACAGCGTAGGGTCCGGCATTGGTGTCAACTGGGATAGTATAGACGCCAATACAGAAAAAATGACTGACCGGGATTTAAGCCAAACGGAAGAGGAAGTGAGAGCAGCAGGAGTGGATGTAAACCGGGTCAGCTACCTGGGTATAGACGCCGGATTCGAAGTTCTGGAAATGGAAAAAAGGGTCCAGGCCGATCTGGTAGTAATGGCAACGCGGGGCCGCTCACCCATTGCCCGCTGGGTCTTTGGCAGCGTTGCTGAGAAGGTACTGAGGGAAGGTGAGAAACCAATTCTGGTTATTAAGGAGAAAGCCGCGTAGCTGCAATTTTACAAAACTGAACCCGGTAAATTTTAATTGCAAAGCAGACCATAAGTTTGGTACAATATAAAGTTGTTGTGTTATTGGAGGTGCATCATTTACGCTATATTTGAATCCGGAGGAAAACAGTACAAAGTAGCTCCCGGCGAAACGGTCGAAGTCGACCTGATGGATAAAGCCGAAGGAGACAAGGTCGAATTGGATAAAGTCTTGCTGATTGCGGATGATAAGAATGTCACCGTTGGTAAACCTACCATCGAGGGCGCCAAGGTCCTGGCAACATCTAAAGGTCTGGTCAAGGGTGATAAAATCATTGTCCTGAAATTCAAGCACAAAGACCATTTCACCAAAAAAACTGGACATCGTCAGAAGTATACCCGGCTGACCATCGATGACATCATAGTTCCGGGAGTAAACAAAAACTAAGAGAGGTGATTTCAAGTGGCTCATAAAAAGGGCGGCGGCAGTTCGGTTAACGGCCGGAATAGTGCCGGGAAAAGACTTGGCGTTAAGAGATACGATGGAGAAGAGGTACTTGCAGGTACGATCATAATTCGACAGCGCGGTACCAAAGTCCATCCGGGAAATAATGTCGGTCTTGGTAAAGATTACACTATTTATTCCCTGATCGATGGGAAGGTTAAATTTGAACCCTATACTGATGATAGAAGGAAGGTCAGCGTCTACGCTGAACAGTAAGATATGAAAGAAAAGATTCATCCCAAATATTATCCGGATGCCCAGGTAACCTGTTCTTGCGGCAATGTTTTTACGACCGGATCGACCAAGAAAGCACTACACGTTGAGTTGTGCAGCAAGTGCCATCCGTTCTTCACCGGGGAAAGAAGAATGATGGATACCGCCGGAAGAGTGGAGCGGTTTAAACAGCGCTACAAGATGAGCAAGTAATCAGGATAAAGTCAAACATTGAGGAGCGGTACTTAAACCCGCTCCTTTTTCTTTCCCCAAAAATGACAAATCCTGTGTTTATGGTTTATTATTGAAGGATAATGGCTGAGAAAAAGTTTTATTACGGCGGACAGGCAGTTATGGAAGGCGTCATGATGCGCGGAAAGCAGATCATGGCTACCTCGGTACGCCGTCCTAACGGGGAAATTATTACCAATTCCCAGGTTTTATCCACCCTCTATACCGGGACCTGGCGCAAGACTCCACTCGTCAGGGGCATCATTGCGCTGATCGAGTCCATGGTACTGGGTATCCAGACCCTGATGTATTCCGCAAATATCGCGCTGGAAGAAGAGGACACTAAACTCTCCGGCTGGGCAACCTGGGGAGTGATCCTGGTAGCGCTGGCGTTTGCGGTAGGGGTCTTCTTCATGATACCCCTCTGGGCTACTAGACTTCTGACTTCTCAATTCCAGTCCGGTCTTGTTTTCAGTCTTGTTGAGGGAGTCATCCGCGTGATAATCTTTATAGCTTATCTAGCTGTGATTTCCCAGATGAAAGATATTAAACGTGTCTTCGCCTACCATGGCGCTGAACATAAAGCGATCAATACTTATGAAGCCAAAGAACCCCTGGACGTAGAGCACGCCCGGAGACATTCTACCGCCAATCCAAGATGCGGAACCAGTTTCCTTTTTGCCGTGCTGATTATTGCGATCATAGTGTTTTCTCTGGTAGGAAAACCGGCTATCGGCTGGTTGGTGTTATCACGCATTTTGCTTCTACCGGTTATTGCCGCCCTGGGCTACGAATTTATTTACTTTTCCGCCCGGCATTGCGATAACATTATTATGAAAATATTTTTAACACCTGGTTTATGGCTCCAGTCGTTAACCACCCGGGAACCGGATGACAGACAGCTTGAAGTCGCCCTGACCGCGTTAAAGAGGGTTATTGAGATTGAACAACCGGTAACTGAAATGGTTCCCGAACCCATCTCCATCGCTATCCCGGCTCCGGCAGAATAAACGAAAGTGATGAAATTTTAATGAACCAATTGGAAGAAGGCTCTACCCTTCAACTGGATTTTTCCAAACTCGCTAAAGCGACCGAAAAATGCCCGGATGTCATTCCCGTGGCGGTGCAAAATATCGAGACCGGCGAAGTTATCCTGCTCGCTTACACCAACGAACAGGCCTTGAAACTGGCGATTAAAAGCCGGACCGCGGTCTTCTGGTCCACCTCTCGAAATGAACTCTGGGAAAAAGGAAAGACTTCCGGGGAAACTTTTGATCTGCTTGAAGTTTATGTCAACTGCGAGCAAAACTCTCTCCTCTACAAAGTGAGGCCGCACCGGGGAGGCATCTGTCATACCAGAAACTGCCGTGGAGAATCCCGCAACTGTTACTACCGTAAATTAAATCTGGAGACCCTCAAATTAGAGAACCAGAACCCATAGGTAAGTTGGTCCCGCTGTCGCTCCAGATTTCTCTACCTTGTCATCCGAAAGCTGAAATCTACAGCCTCCTTCGAGGAGGCTTTCCCTGCAAGGATAATCGCGATCAAGGATTTAGAATAATCCTTATTCTGCGATAAATCCTTATTCAAATCTATCCAGGCATGGTAAGATTTCATGAGTGTGATACTCCTTCCCTCGGAAGGATGTGCCCCTAAGGCATAAGTAGAAACCAGCGTTCGCTGGGGTGACATGCGAAATACCTGGTGGCAATCTAAAAGAACGAAATTATGCATGAATGAATAAATCGCTTACTGATTCGCTATTTCCAGAGCTTGCTCCAGATCGATATCACCGGTATAGAGAGCCTTACCGATGATGACGCCCTCCGCACCGATTCTACTCAAGATTTTTAGGTGCTCGATCGATGAAATTCCACCGGCGGCGATCACCGGCCGTTTGACCGATTCTATCAGTTCAGTAATAGCCTTGTAATTGGGCCCAGACAGGGTACCATCCCGTGTGATATCCGTATAGATAAACCGTCTTACTCCCAGCGTTACCATCTCCTGGGCCAGCGCTACCGCCATCAGCTTCGTTCCCTGGATCCACCCGCGTGTAGCCACCTCCCCATCACGTGCATCAATGCTGACAATAATCGAGTCGGAATATTTCTGGCAGGCTTCTTTCACCAGGTCTTTATTTTCTACGGCTACTGTCCCTAAGATGACCCTTTCAACCCCCATTTTCAGGATCATGGAGATCGTCTCCAGGGTGCGGATACCCCCGCCCAGCTGGGTCGGCACCAGGACTGCATTGGCGATAGTATTGATAATATTGAGGTTTACGACATCCCCCTCAGCCGCGCCGTCCAGATCAACGATATGGATACGCGGAGCACCCAGAGACTGCCAGCGAAGGGCTACTTCCAGCGGATCGTCGTTGAAGATCGTTTCCTGGGCATAATCACCCTGATATAAACGAACACATTTCCCGTTTCGCAGGTCGATGGCTGGAATAATGTCGATCTTTAACCTCCTTCCACTCTGGCAATTTGGCGATTGTTATTATAACATTATATCTAGAACCTTCTCAATTCGGATTATTTTCCCTCCCAGACTTTCACTAAGATGGCTTACATAAGTACGGCGTAACGGGCATTGACAAATTTGGTAATAAGTAGTCTAATAAAGTCGCATAAGCTAAGGTTTGGTCAATTGGCTGAAAGAAAACTCAAACAGAATCTATCTTCTGAGCCCTCCGTCCAGGGCATGGTTCAAATTTTCACCGGGGACGGGAAAGGTAAAACCTCAGCTGCTCTGGGATGTGTCATACGAGCGGCGGGGCATGGGCTAAGAGTTTTTATTGTTTTCTTCATGAAAGGTGAATTCCCCTACGGCGAGCGTAAAATCCTCAATAAATTGCCTAACGTCAATGTCGCCGCTTACGGCAGCGAAGAATTTGTAGACCCCAATAACATTAAATTAGAGGAAATAGCCCAGGCTGGACAGGCCCTGACTGCGGCTCGTGAAGCGATGCTCAGCCAGAAGTATGATCTCTTAATACTGGATGAGGTGCTGGTGGCAGCCGCCTTCAAGTTGGTGGATGTAGATGAAGTTGTCCGGTTGATCCAGGAAAAACCCAGGAAGGTTGAATTGATTCTTACCGGGCGCAAGGCAGACCCTAAATTGGTACAAATGGCGGACCTGGTGACTGAAATGATCAAAGTCAAACATCCTTTTGATAAGGGTGTTACATCCCGGAAAGGATTTGAATATTAAATAAACTTGAGGAGGAACTGGTGAAAGTCACATTGAGCGTCGTCAAGGCAGATATCGGAGGTTATGTAGGCCATTCGGAGTCACACCCTGATATCCTTGAGAGAGCTAAAAGTGATATGGTCAAGGCTAAAGCAGACGGTCTGCTCATCGATTATCACGTGACCAAATGCGGTGATGATCTACAGTTGATCATGACTCACAGGAGAGGGGTGGAGAATGATGCAATTCATAAATTAGGATGGGATATCCTGATCCATTGTACTGAGTTAGCTAAAGAGCTTAAGCTTTACGGCGCCGGCCAGGATCTTCTGTCTGATGCCTTCTCAGGCAACGTAAAAGGTATGGGTCCGGGTGTCGCTGAAATGGAATTTGAAGAGAGGACATCCGAGCCTGTCATAATCTACATGGCGGATAAGACTTCTTGCGGAGCATGGAACCTGCCCCTTTATAAAATGTTTGCCGATCCTTTCAATACTATTGGTCTGGTGATCGCTCCCAGTCTGCACTCCGGTTTCTCTTTTGAAGTTCTGGATATCAAGAAAAGTAAGAAGATCATGCTCAGCACGCCTGAAGAAATGTACGATCTCCTGGTCCTTATCGGCGCACCTGCCCAATATACAGTTAAGTCTGTATTTCACCGGAAGACCGGTGAAATAGCGGCTATATCCTCTACCCAAAAACTGTCACTCATGGCCGGTCGTTATGTCGGCAAAGATGACCCGGTATGCATTGTGCGCTGTCAGGGAAATTTTCCCGCGGTAGGCGAAGTCCTGGAACCTTTTAGCATTCCTTTCATCGTGGAAGGATGGATGAGAGGTTCGCATAACGGACCTTTGATGCCGGTCTCTCTGTGCGACAGCACTCCCAGCCGCTTTGACGGTCCGCCCAGAGTCATCGCTATGGGTTTCCAACTGGCAGAGGGTAAACTCATAGGTCCCCGCGATATGTTTGCGGATAAGTCTTTTGACAACTCCCGCAAGGTGGCGGGGGATATTGCGGACTATCTGCGTTATCATGGTCCGTTCGAACCCCACCGCCTGCCGCTCAACGAAATGGAATATACGACTATGCCAGAGGTGATGAAAAAGCTGCATGATCGATTCGTCAATATGTAGCTGTGAGAAAATAATTATCGGAATTTGAATGCCCATTTTCGAAGGGTCTGATGAATATCATCAGACCCTTTTTCTACCCCGAGGTAACTTTATGCAGAACCTTTCCTGACCTGCTATAATTTTATCAATGCAAAAACTCCTTCTGGCCACCAATAATCAGGGCAAAGTACGTGAATATCAAAGCCTCCTCGAGGGAATTCCCTTTGAACTGGTTACCCCGGCACAGCAAGGGGTTCACCTGGAAGTCCCGGAAACCGGCAGCTCATATGAAGAAAATGCCAGATTAAAAGCGGTTGCCTTCGCTAATACCAGCCGTCTGCTCACTCTGGCGGATGACTCGGGACTGGAAGTGGATGCTCTGAACGGAGAGCCGGGAATCCGCTCTTCCCGTTATGCGGGGGAAGGTGCCGGAGACGCTGACCGGGTTAAATATCTTCTGAACAAGCTCCGGGACGTCCCCCAGGAAAAGCGCACAGCCCGTTTCCGATGTGTAATTGCGATCGCTTTTCCGGATGGCCGAGTGGAGTTCTGCTCCGGAACATGTGAAGGGATTATTACGTTCTCTCCCCGCGGGGAGGAAGGTTTCGGGTACGATCCTGTTTTTTATTTTCCGGAATTAAAAAAAACGATGGCTGAATTGTCGATGGATGTGAAGAACCGGATCAGTCACCGTGCCCGAGCCGCTATGGAAGCCCGCAAATTTTTCGAGAAATTTACGCTGTAGAGCCAATTCCAGAGGTCGCCCGTTTCTCACGAATCGATACTTCGCCAAAAATTTTTGGTATTTTCTTTCGCAGTAAACTATCGCTTTTCCTGGTTAGATGAAGGTCTATGCTGCCGGAAGGCAATTCGTACTTTCGTAAAAAACACAGGGCTAGCTCCAATATTTTCTTGTCCGGGATGATATCGTAAACCGAGCTAATCGCCAGACAATTAGCTTCCTTCCGGCAGCTATGAACCCTCCTCCGTTATCTGCGTGCAGTCTCCAAAACACTCGTGTGCGAATGAATCAGCCTTTCTAAATCCCGGATATGTTGTTCTTTATCCCTGGCTAACCTATCCCAAAAATCACTGCACTCTTTGCATCCGGAGGCATCCTTTTTATATGAATTTCTAATTCTCCAGAGACTCTTGCTCTCTTCTGTGATTTGCTCCATCAAATTATAGGCGTTGTTATCCAACATTTTCCTTTTCCTCCTCTCTTAACATCTAGCCTGGGCCGGGTTAGGCTCCCAGAGCTGCCGCAAACCTTTAGGCAAAATATTCTTAACTTCCCTGATCTCGCCCTCATCTATCCGTTTGGAGATTACTTTAAAGACCGCCCTCGCGATACATTCCGCGTCCAGGTCCGGTTCCTCGCGGAAATGCATTCTGACATACTGCAAAAAGCTGTCACGGTCATGTTTGATAGGCTCACATGAGGGGTCCCAGCCTTCATAGTAAAGACCCCGGATAAGCATAGGAAGCTGAGCACCAAGGTGCGCGGTTTCATCCACGGTTAACCGGTCCCGCAGGGCATGTAAAACGGATGACAGCGCCAGGTATGCCCGGTGCCGGTCCTGGGTGCCGGTCTCTTTCATGATCTCGTGCAGCCAGATGTTAGCCTTTTCTACCGTAGTATCAAAAGTCTTCAAACCTGTCGTCATTTGAACCTGACCTCCCTTCGACCTATTCCTTATTTTACTTTGGACAATCCCTGTATTTTACCCGCCATCACACTTATTTTGTCTCCGAAATTCTTCTTCCCAAATCATCAAATCACGGATATCCCTCTAAGCAATTTCCGGCAATACAATCCTGATTCAATTATGGTGAAGAACGTATTTGAAAAATGACACCTGACAAATGCAATCCATCTTTTCCACTCTCAATGTTTCGAATTTAAACTCGAGAGATGTTATAATAATGAAAATATCGCCCCAAATGGGAAGGGAACCGTTATGACTGGTCTTTCAGATTCGTTTCAGCGCCCGATCAATTACCTGCGCGTCTCCGTCACAGACCGCTGCAATCTGCGCTGTATTTATTGCATGCCTGAGGAAGGCGTGCCCTGGATGCCTCATTCCAACATTCTGAGCTATGAAGAAATCCTAGCCGTAATCCGCGCCGGTGCTGAAATGGGCATCAACCGTATTCGCATTACAGGCGGGGAGCCGCTGGTCAGGGCCGGCATCGTGGATTTCATCCGCATGGTAGCCCAGGTTCCGGGAATAGAGGATATCTCTATGACCACTAACGGGATCTACTTGCCTAAATATGCCGCTGATCTCAAAGCCGCCGGTTTGCAGCGAGTTAATATTAGCCTTGATACCCTTAAACCCGAGAAATTTAAAAAGATTTGCCGCGGCGGGGACCAGAGTGGAGATCTCAATAGAGTCCTGGAAGGCATTGCCGCCGCCAAAGCCGTGGGACTGGAGCCGGTCAAAATTAATATGGTGGTTATGGCCGGTGTTAACGATGATGAAATTCTGGACTTCGCCCGCAAGACCATTGATGAAGGCTGGCATGTCCGTTTTATTGAGTTGATGCCCTATACCGGGCACAACGGGCACACCCCCTCCGGCCTCCCTACCCGTGAAATTAAAAAACGGCTCGATCCGCTGGGTAAAATGGAGCCCTACAAGCATAAATGGGGTAACGGACCCGCTAAATATTTTCGCTTCCCTGAAGCTAACGGGACCATCGGGTTTATCACCGCTATCAGCGAGCATTTTTGCGTTAGCTGTAACCGGCTGCGCCTGACTGCGGACGGCGAACTGCGGCCGTGCCTGATGTCCGAAACAATGATTGATCTCAGAGAACCTCTTCGCAGCGGCATCTCTTCCGATAAACTCAAGGAATTGATTCAGCAAGCGGTGACTGCTAAACCGAAGGGACATCACCTGATTGAAGGCGAACGACCCAACGACCGTCCCTTCTGCCAGGTAGGAGGATAACCCGGGATGATCTGCCTCAGGTTTAAAGTAAAGAAATGTCCGGGATCTGACACACGATAATGGGTTATTGGAACGGATTTCGAAATTATTTTTCTTGGCCCCTTTTCTCTCGATGAGAGAAAGCCGGGAAGAAGGTGATAATAAGATGGAAAAGCTTTCCCATATTGATGAATCCGGCCGTCCCCGTATGGTGGACGTAACAGCCAAATCAGATACCCAGCGTGAAGCTATTACCAAAGGCACCGTTCATATGAAAGCAGAAACGCTGGAATTGATAAAACAAGGACAGATCGCCAAAGGAGACGTCCTCACTGTTGCCCAGATTGCCGGCATTATGGCTGCCAAGCAAACTCCCAGCTTGATTCCGCTCTGCCACCCTCTCCTCCTGGGGGAAATTAAATGCG
>DEUU01000324.1:3165-11728 GCA_002362735.1 Dehalococcoidia bacterium UBA3254 | reverse complement strand
TCTGACTTAGGCCCCGCCGCATGCCCCGGGTAGTTGACGGTAGATTTCTTCGGCCGGAGCCGCGCCTGTTGCGCCGGCCGGGTGTCCTTTCGCTTTCAGCCCGCCGGAGGGGTTAACAGCGACGTTGCCGCCGACCATGGTGGCCCCTTTGGCCGTCGCTTCAGCCCCTTTTCCGTAATCGAAAAATCCAAGGCTCTCAACGGCTAAAAATTCGGCGATAGAGAAACTGTCATGGATTTCACAAACATCGATGTCTTGAGGCGTTACGCCAGCCATGTCGTAGGCTTTTTTAACCGCTATTTCTCTTGCAACCAGATGAGGCAAGTACTGCTGCTGGCTGACTAAAGAGCCCGCCGAAGCTTGCCCGATTCCGGTAATGAAGACCGGTTTATCTGTGAGCTTTCGCGCCGTCTCTTCAGATGTCATCACAATGGCCGCCGCACCGTCGGAAAATGGGCAGCAATTATAGACGTGCAACGGTTCTGCTACGAGCGGGCTTCTGAGGACCTTTTCTACGGTCAACTCACGCTGTAAATGGGCTTTAGGATTGAGCGAGCCGTATTTGTGGGCTTTCACCGAAGCAAGCGCCATTTGCTCGCTCAGTTTGTCCATCGGAATGCCGTATTTTCTGGCATAAAGGTGGGCTAGCATGGCAAATATACCCGGGAATGTAATGCCGGTAGGATAATCATAAAAACGTTCTGCGTACTGGGCATAAGCCTCGGTTGCAAGCTGGGTTCCCATCGAAGCGGCTTTTTCCATTCCTCCTACCAGAATGACATCATACATTCCGGAGGCTATCCAGAGAAAAGCATCATGAATGGCAACGCTGGACGAAGCGCAGGCACCGTCTGTAGTGTTCGCCGGGATGTTGGGAAGCCCCAGATTTTCAAGAATATAGGTGTGAGCTATTTGCTGTTTTTCTTCGAAATCACTGAGGACATTTCCAATCAGTAAGGCCTGGATGTCTTTATTTTTCAGATGCGCCCCTGCGAGCGCTTCCAGAGCTGCTTCGGTAAAGAGTTCAGTATTCGTCCGGCTTTGAGCACCGCTGAACTCCGTCTGGCCGACGCCCACAACTGCTACTTTGCGCATGCGCTAACTCCCATGATTATTTTTCCTTAAGAGGATGATAGGCTGCTGATTCGGCCAGGATTTCTGAGATATCCATGACTTTAAGAGTTTCCTCGGCGGCTTTGGTCTTGATACCATCCTGGAACATCTGCAAGCAATACGGGCAGGCAGTAGCAACCATCTGAGCTTTAGTTTCGATGGCTTGTTCGGTCCGCATAACATTGATGCGTTCGCCGACTTTTTGTTCTTCCAGCCACATATGGCCCCCTCCGGCACCGCAGCAAAAATTACGTTCCCGGTTCCGGGTCATCTCAACCGTGGTTATATCCGGGATATAACTTAAAATCTGACGGGGTGTTTCAAAAATATTATTATACCTTCCCAGATAGCAGGGGTCGTGATAAGTAATTGCTCCTTGAGGACCTTTGAGAAGCTTGATTCTCTCTTCTTTCAGCAGTTGAAGAAGGAATTCGGAATGGTGGACTACTTCGAAACTACCTCCGAACTGAGGATATTCATTTTTCAGAGTATTAAAACAATGGGGACAGCCGGTGACAATTTTCTTGACCCCGTAGTTCTTCATGGTTTCAATATTCTTCTGGGCTTGCATTTGATACAGATATTCATTTCCCAGACGCCGGGCGGGATCGCCGCAGCAACTCTCTTCACTTCCCAGAATGCCGAATTTAACCCCGGCCAATTTCATTAATTTAGCAGTAGCCTGAGCTACCTTCAGACTCCGGTCTTCCAGGGATTCGGTGCAGCCTACCCAGTACAGGACATCAACATTCTGGTCTTCCGCCATGGTTTTAACATCCAGACCTTCAAACCAGGTGGTCCGGGTAAGCACTGTGCCGCGCCAGGGATGTCCTCTATCTTCAATGCTGCGCAGAGCGCCTTCCGCTGTCTCGGGAATAGAAGCTTGTTCCAGCACCAGATTGCGCCGCATCTCGGCTATTTTTAGCATAGGTTCAGCGGAAACCGGGCAGACTTCCTGACAGGCAAAACAGGTGGTGCAATTCCAGATCGCTTCGGTTTCGATAACACCGCCGATCATCGGCCGCTCTTCGATAGGACCGGCAGCCCCCGGGCCGCTTCCATCAGAGGCGGCGGTCGCTTCTTTGCCAGCCCGGGACCGAGCGGCCAGTAAAGCTGGCGCTTTTTCCAAAAGGTTGCCTTTGAGGTCCTGGAGTATTTTTTTGGGGCTGAGGGGTTTACCGCTAAGATTGGCAGGACAAATATCGGCACAGCGTCCGCATCGAGTACAGGCATCCAGGTCCAGAAGGTTTTTCCAGGTGAAGTCTTCCACTTTAGAGACGCCGAAGGAATCGGCCTGCTCCATATCAATCGGGACCATAGCGCCGCGAGCCCCCAGATTACGCCAGAAGACATTGAGCGGCGAAACTATAATATGCCAGAGCCGGTTAAAGTAAAGAGCAATGTAAGCAAGGAATCCGAAGACTATTAATGAATGCACCCACCACATCACCCGGTGGGCAATCAGAAGTGCTCCATTGTCGAAATGATCGAAAGCCTTAGCGAGAGCCCATCCCCCAGGAGACCAGTCAGACCAGGCTGGATGGATGAGTATCTCATCCGCTGCAATTCTCAGACCTTCAACGATGAAACCGGTCACTACAATAAGCACGATTGCCAACAAGGCCATTAAATCTTCCCGTTTATTATCCAGCCGTTCAGGACGCTGACCGTAGCGCCGAATGAAGGCCATGATCACCCCGATCAGAGCCATTACTCCGCCGATATCCACAAAGAGGGAATGAGCCAGATAAAAATCTCCCAGAATAAAATCGTAGATATAATGGCTGATGACATCCATGGCGGTACCCAGCAAAAGCAGGCAGCAGCCGATTAAAATAAGGAAGTGGGTTACTCCTGCATAAAGCTCCCTAGGCGCCAGATCTCTCAAACGGAAGGGACGATGGCCCAGGTTATCGGCGACTCCTATAAACTTGCGATGAATGATCCCATCGACGATCGCCGTCTTAAGGAAGATTTTCCATCGTGTCATCAGATTGCCTTTCAGACGATCGTCAGGTTTTCCGAGATGCCACATTTTGTACCGTCGGTAGATGGCATAGACCATGATCGCGACAATGATGACAGCTATTCCGTAGATTATCTCTCCGAGCTGGATATTCCATAAGATCTGTCGTGATGGTTCAATCATCATTCCACTCCTAATTCAAAAGAATATTAATTCATTTTAGCGCAAACGGGAAATTGAGACAAAAATCCCGATGATCACCGCTAAAATATCAAACAGTCTGAAATGCATCCCCCATAAGGTAAAGGCGCCTATTACGTAGCTCAAGACTACCGTGAGGCTGCCAATAATTGCCAGGCCTACGCCGCGCTTACGGTTGACGGATAAACTGACGCATTCACCGACCCCGTAGCCAACTCCAGCAGCTATGATCAGATTGAAATAAAAAGAAAAAATGATTGTTTGGAGGAATCCCCAGGCAATTCCTCCAAAGACTGACAGGCCTATGCCAGCCCCAATGGCTCTCAGATAGTAAGTTTTGCCAACACGATAAGTAGGCACGCGAGATAATCTGGCGCAGGATGGACAGCGAGCCCCTACAGGGGTCTGTATCATACATTTTGGGCAGATCGGATCCCCGCATTTACCGCAATACAGATTAGTCTCAATTTTAGGATGGCGGCGACACTGTGCCATTTACGGTTGTTCCTTTTTTGAAGAATTGGCTTTCGCTCTAGAAGAAGCCCTGATCCATGATTTGCCGTCCCGGATATCACGATCAAAAAAGAATCGATTGAAGAATAATTCACGATTACAGACAGAAGCCGACCGGGCGGTTCTTGGAGCTGAAATTCTTCGGATAAGCACCAGAAGCAAGAAGGCCAGCAGTCCGAGGGTTAAGATTAAGGGCTCCTGAAGATGAAGTTGCCCTCGCAGAAACCAGCTAGCCAGGGGTAAGGCCGCCAGCCCAATCAATACGGGAAGCGGTGAAGAACCCAAAACCAGAGTGAAGATAGCTCCGGCAACAAAAGCCACCAGACCCCATGGAAAGAGATAGAATGCCACTCCCATAGTGGTGGCAATGCCCCGGCCTGCGTTGAAGTTAAGAAAAACAGGCCAGTTATGACCAATAATGACTGCCAGACCGATACCGATTTCAAATGGCAACCCGAAACCCAGAAGATGAGAGATCCAGACCATTAAAGCGCCTTTACCAACGTCAAAAAGCCCAACCAGAACTCCCCAGGGCCTGGAGAAAGTACGAAAGACGTTGCTACCTCCTACCTGCCCGCTACCATGCTTACGCAGGTCGGTACCATAACGCCATTTTACCACCAGGTAAGCCAGAGGAATTGATCCGATGAGGTAAGAGGCGATCAATAATAATATGAACTTGATTAGTTCGGACATAATCTTTCTTGCGTTATAATCTCGGCTGCATCAAATGGATCTGTTCACCCAGAGCTAAGAGCCGTTCCGCTGATTCCAAAGGGACATTGACAGTACCCAGCGGAGGTTCAACGAATGTATCCAGACCATGAAAGTCACTGCCACCAGTGGGAATGAGATTGTACTTATTGGATATTTGGAGCAGTAGCTGGACCTGGTCTGAAGAGTAACTGCCATAATAAACCTCCAGGCCTATCAGCCCGGCCGCCTTACATTGATTGATCAATTTTTCTGGATTATCGAAGGTGAAGGGATGGGCCATCACCGGGATGCCCCCGGCTCTTAAGATCAACTGCGTAGCTTCTATCGGTGTGATCTTATCCCGTTCAACATAAGCCGGACAGCCGCGGCTAATATATTTATTGAAAGCTTCTCGGAAGCTGGTAACATAATCCTTTTCCAGCATTGCCTGGGCGACATGTGGACGGCCGATGGAACCGGTCCCAGCCAGCTCTTTGACCCGTTCAAATTCAATATTTATTCCCAGCATTCCCAGTTTATGAACCATCTTCTTAGCTCGCTCGACACGCGAATTCCGTAATCTTTCCAGGACGGTTTTCAATTCATCACCTTCGGGGTTAAACAGATAGCCCAGCACGTGCAATTCGCCGGAAGGGATATCCGTGTTGATTTCAACTCCGCCGATAACCGTGACTCCCGGGAAGCTTACCGCTGCTTCCCTGGCAGGATTGACTCCGGAGATGGAATCGTGGTCCGTGATGGCGATATATGCCAGACCGATTTCCGACGCTTTGCGGACGATCTCTTCCGGTGAGAACTTACCGTCCGAAGCTGTGGTGTGAATATGCAGGTCTACTTTATTCACTGAATATCCACTTCCCGGTCAATACGCTCTATAGTGAGAGCCTGTCCGGACTTATCATCAACGTTGATTAAGACCGAATTGAAGACCATTTTATTACCTGTGCCGACGGCTAAACGATGAGGCATGACGGTGAGGAAACGTTGAAGGACGGTTTGAATGTCATCGCCGATAATAGATTCTGCCGGGCCAACCATTCCGATATCCGTAATATGGGCGGTTCCTTTAGGAAAAATCTTGGCATCTATCGTACCCACATGAGTGTGGGTTCCCACTACAGCGCTGACCCGCCCATCCAGATAGCGCCCAATCGCGATTTTTTCCGAAGTAGCTTCAGCATGGAAGTCAACTATCACTGTCGAACAGCTATTTCGGATACCGGCCAGCAACCCGTCCATTGCCCGGAAAGGGCAATCAAAATTGGCCATGAAAGTTCGGCCGATCAGGTTGACAACGGCGATATGTTCTCGGATCAGACACCCTCTTCCGGGCACTCCCGGGGGGTAGTTCAGAGGCCGCAGGATAGGCAGATTTCCGTCCAGATAAGGAATTATTTCCTTCTGGTCCCAGATATGGTTGCCGGAAGTCAAAATATCCACGCCGGATTCCAGGAGGTCTTTAGCGGTGCTCAAAGTGAGTCCCAAGCCTCCGGCCGCGTTCTCCGCGTTCGCGATTACCAGATCAAGATGATATTGCTGCCGCAGGCCAGGCAGGAGCTTTTGGATCACCTGCCTCCCCGGTTTCCCTATTACGTCACCAATAGCCAGGATTTGCATTGTGTTTGGCCTTTCTAATTACTTTGCGAAATCGACTGCGCGGGTCTCCCGTATGACAGTGACTTTAATTTGTCCCGGATATTCCATTCCTTCTTCGATTTTCTTGACGATGTCTCTGGCAAGCCGAATCGAATCAATATCTGTAATCTCTTCCGGTTTGACCAGAATGCGGATCTCACGTCCAGCCTGGATAGCGAAGGATTTCTCAACTCCGCCGAAGCTATTAGCAATATTTTCGAGAGTCTCTAATCTCTTGATATAATTCTCAAGTGATTCACGCCTCGCTCCCGGTCTTGCGCCGCTGATAGCGTCCGCCGCTGAGACAATGTAACCCATAATGCTGGTGGTAGGCGCTTCATTGTGGTGTTCACCGATGGCCTGGGCGATTTCGGGCGATTTATCCCAGCGCTGTACAAGCTCGGCCCCGATAGTTGCATGGCTTCCTTCAACCTCCCGGTCAATGGCTTTACCGATATCGTGCAGCAGACCGGCTTTCTTGGCTAAAGTAACATTGGCTCCCAGTTCACCGGCGATTATTCCGGACATAAACGCTGTCTCGATGCTGTGGTTCAAGACGTTTTGGCCATAGCTGGTGCGGTACTTCAACCGTCCCAGTATCTTGATTAATTCGGGACGCAAACCCTGGACACCAACCTGGATCGCGGATTGCTCTCCGGCTGTAAAAATGGTAGCATCCACCTCTTCTTTGGCTTTAGCCACTACTTCTTCGATTCGGGCTGGATGAATACGTCCGTTAAGGATAAGCCGGGTCAATGCGAGCCTGGCCACTTCCCTTCTCACCGGATCAAAGCTGGATAGAGTCACTGCTTCAGGCGTGTCATCGATTATCAAGTCCACTCCGGTGGCCTGCTCGAGAGCTCGGATATTCCTTCCTTCTCGACCGATCAGTCTGCCCTTCATTTCATCATTTGGGATCGGTACAACGGAAACAGTAGTTTCAGATACGATTTCAGAAGCCGAACGCTGAATTGCCTGGGATAAAATTTCCTGCGATTTTTCGTTCACCTGTGTTTGCAGTGTAGCTTCCCATTCACGCAGACGGCGGGCAGTCTCTTCTTTCATTTCCGCTTCCATGTTCTCAAGAAGTAACTTTTTCGCATCGGAGCTGGAAAGCTGAGAGATCTCCTCAAGCTTCTTAAGTTGCTTGTCACGGATTTCCGTAACACTGGTCCGCATGTTTTCTATTTCTTTCTCGCGGTTATTAAGGTTACGTTCGCGATGTTCCAGGTTTTCCAGTTTGTGATCTAATGAATCGATTTTTTGGGTTAAACGGTTTTCCTGACGCTGCACTTCTCCCCGGCGTTGTCTGTATTCTGCGTCAGCTGCTAACCTTGCTTTCTCGACCTCTCCTTTAGCCTCTTCCACGATGTTTTTGGCCTGGATTCTGGCTTCAGCCTCGGTACGGGCAGCTTTTCTCTGTGCGATACGCAACTGCCGGCCGACGACGCCTCCTCTGGTGAAATGATATAGTGCCAGACCTCCTACGATGCCTATGACAAAGACCGCAACAACTACAACTGTGTTCAATAGTAGTTCACTCATTTCCTATTTAAAATCCCCCTTTTCGACAATCAATATTATTACCGGGGACAAATTTTTTAATCAATAGTTCCAGATTCTACGGGAGGTTCGGACCGGTTTCCGGATTCACCGGTTCGTTCCTGCCATGTCTTTTTGACTACTTTATTTATCACTCCGTAATTAAAGCCCCTTCTCTGAAGGTATCCGCCTAATCTCTGGCGGAAAACCTGATAATCGGCTACCGGCAGAGTCCGAGCCCTGGTTAGAGCCGCCCGGTAGGCATTATCGGTTTCATCGATATCCTCAACTGTTTCCTTAATGACCTCTGAGTCGATTCCTTTTCGCCTCAGTTCCTGTTTCAGCATTCTCTGGCTACGGGGCCGGAAGCTGTTCCGGTTTTCCATCCAGAATTCCGTAAAAGCGACATCATCGAGAAGTGAAAGCCGCTTGAGCTGGGAGATCACTCCCTCGATTTCAACCGGCTCAAAACCCCTTTTAGCCAGACGAGCCCGGGTTTCAGCTTCACTGCGAGGCCGATAGCTCAAGAACTGGAAAGCTGCGTTCAAGCAACGCTGAAATCCATCTGCGCGGGTGAGGATGTCGAATTCAGCCTGCGATAGCTCCTGACCTACTTTAAGGTTTTCCTTGAGAATAACTTCATTATCCAGGCTAAAGGCGAATTTACCGTCCAAAAACACATTCGCGCGCTGGACTCTGGGATTCTTCCCAGCCCGGATAGATGTGATCTTATATTTCAATTTCTCCATTTACTAAGAAATCCATCATTATTCCGCCATTACGAACTTCTAGATACCTGAAGCGATCTGATTCTGTTTGTAAGATATATTTGTATTATTATTCCGGCGCCTCCAGATTGCTTCGTCGCTGCGCTCC
>DEUU01000324.1:0-2916 GCA_002362735.1 Dehalococcoidia bacterium UBA3254 | reverse complement strand
GTCGCTGCGCTCCTCGCAATGACGGCGAAATTCCTTAAAAAAGTAAAAAGGGCTAAGGTATAGGCCTCAGCCCTTTTTATTAAATTATCTATTCAGTTTACGGGGATCAGATTCAGTTATCAGTTATCAGTCTATACTCGACTTCGTAAAACTGTACACTGCATACTATATACTAACCCACCCGTCAATCAGCGCTTTCGCCAGCCGTTTTTGGAGTAGCAGTAGTCGCGGCTGAGGCTCGAATCTTCTGCTCTATCTCCCCGGCGAGTTCAGGATGCTGGCCCAAGTAAGCTTTGGCATTCTCTCTGCCTTGACCAAGCCGAACATCACCATAGGAGAAGAAGGCACCGGACTTATTGATTATCCCTTGTTGCACACCTAGTTCCATCAAGTCCCCCTCTTTACTGATTCCATGGGCGAACATGATATCGAATTCAGCACTTCTGAAAGGTGGGGCTACCTTATTTTTAACGATTTTTGCTTTTACATGGTTGCCCACCGCTTCATTACCTTGCATGATGGTTTCCACGCGTCTGAGATCTATTCTCACCGAGCTATAGAATTTTAATGCTCTACCACCGGGGGTTACTTCCGGATTGCCGTAGACAATGCCTACCTTTTCCCGTAGCTGGTTGATGAAGATAACAGCTGTATTCGACTTGGAAATAGCGGCTGCAAGCTTTCTTAAGGCCTGTGACATCAGTCTTGCTTGCAGACCAACATGGGCATCCCCCATCTCGCCCTCGATTTCTGCTTGAGGAACCAGAGCGGCAACACTATCAACCACAATAACGTCCACTGCCCCACTTCTGACCAGGGCTTCTGTAATTTCCAGAGCTTGTTCTCCGGTATCAGGTTGAGAGATATAAAGGTCCTCTGTTTTTACGCCGCAGTCAGAAGCATAAGAGCGGTCTAAAGCATGCTCTACATCAATATAAGCTGCTACCTCTCCCCTCTTCTGGGCTTCGGCAATGATGTGCTGGGCGAGGGTGGTCTTCCCGGAAGATTCAGGACCGTATATTTCCGTTATCCGTCCCTTGGGTATACCCCCCACTCCCAAAGCCATGTCCAGAGAAAGTGATCCACTGGGTATCACATCTATCGGCGTCGCCGTGTTTTCTCCCAGCTTCATCACAGAACCTTTACCAAAACGTTTTTCTATTTGACTTATCGCCAGTTCCAGCGCTTTTTCTTTATCTGTATTTAGTTTTTCGTTTATTTTTTCTGCTACCATATCTTTCGCTTTTAGCACCGTTTTTAACCTGCCTCACTTCCCCACAAAACACAGTATTTACTCATAAGTATCATAACATAATCAGTATTTTCTCTCAAGGTTAATAAAGCTTCAAACTACCCCATTTTAAGACAGTTTACTTGCCCTAAAGCATACCACGAGAAGGTCGAATAAGCAATATCCTATTTTTTACTTCTCCTCAAAATTTCGCGGGCAGCAACTACTCCGGAAGCAGAAGCGAGGCTCAATCCCCGGCTTACGCCGGCTCCATCTCCCACCCCGAACATATTATGGACTTCCGTTTCCAGCATCGGAGTAAGCTGCGGTCTCAAGGAATAAAACTTTACCTCTACCCCATACAACAGGGTATGTCTGGAAGCAACACCCGGAGCTAGCTGGTCCATTGCCTGGAGCATCTCAATAATTCCTTTCAGGTGGCGGTAGGGGAGGACGAAGCTAAGGTCGCCGGGGGTGGCGCTCTTCAGGGTTGGCCTGACCAGTCCTTTTTCCATGCGTGAATCATTGGAACGGTGGCCACTCGTCAGATCACCAAGTCTTTGCACCAGGACCCCTCCGCTGAGAAGATTCGCCAGCCGCGCCAAATACTTTCCGTAGGCGATCGGCTCATGGAATGGTTTTGTAAAGTCAGTGCTCACGAGTATCGCAAAATTGGTATTTTCGGTACGTAAATCAGCAAAACTGTGGCCGTTAACGGTAACGACAGGATCTGCTCCTCCGGTGCTTTCCATGACCACCTCTCCACCGGGGCACATGCAGAAGGTGCGCAAGCGATCATCAAAGCTTTTCGAAAAATATTCCAGTTTGGCCTCATAAAGCACGCTGGTCAGAGGCTCCATGACGGCTCGCGGTACCTCCACCCTGACGCCCACATCCACGGGGTTATTTTGCATGGTCAGATTCATACGCTGGGCTTCTTTAGAGAGCCATTCCGCACCTTCTCTTCCAGGAGCCAGAATAAGATAATTACATTCGTATTTTTCTCCATCGCCGGTCTCAATGCCTTTAACCTCTCGGTTTTCCACCAGGACTCGGCTCGCGCGAGTTTTAAGCTGAATATCCAGATGCGAGTTGAGGTGTTCACGCATAGACTTAAGAACGAGGAAGCAATTATCGGTTCCCATATGGCGTAATGGTACCGGAACCAGTCTTAAATCCGCCAGAGTTGCTTTATCGCGTATTTTGTCTACTTCAGGATCAACTCCGAAAAGCTTGTCTGGCGCTCCGAAACGAATATAGACCTCGTCGACATATGCCAGCAGGGCTTCAGTCTTTTCTATTCCCAGGTAGTCCTTCAGCCATCCTCCGACTTCCGGAGTTAAAGTTAGTTTGCCGTCGCTGAAAGCGCCAGCTCCACCAAGTCCGCAAACCAGGTTGCAGGGGGTGCATGAAATACAGGATTTACCGGTGTTGCGAGATGGACAGATTCTCCCGCCCAGGTCCTGACCTTTTTCCAGAAGGAGCACTTTAAGGCTGGATAACTGGACGATTTCCAGAGCGGCGAAGATTCCGGCCGGACCACCGCCCACGATAATAACCTCATAATTTCTTTTTGCTGCCAAGTTAGTCTCCCGTAAGGAGGTGTATGGGGAATTATTGAATTATGAGACGCTCGCCGCTTGCATTTACTTTGAGTTTCTTGTCAAGGATTGGGGAATTGGTAC
>DEUU01000479.1 GCA_002362735.1 Dehalococcoidia bacterium UBA3254 | reverse complement strand
TCAAGTATTGGATGACCCGAGCTCCAACTAAAACTTTAAAGAGAGGAGGTCATCCAATGACTTTTCAAGACAAATCGATTCAGTGTTCCGATTGTGGGATTACATTCACTTTCAGCGCCGGGGAGCAAGAGTTCTTTCAGACTAAAGGCTTTACGAATGAGCCTAAGCGTTGTCCTTCATGCCGCCGGGCTAATAAAGCAAGACGTTCCGATAGTGTCAGCAACCGCTACGCGCCGCAATATTAAGTCCTCTGCGTATCTATCGCCAGTATCGAATGTAAAATGAAATGTCCTTAGAAGGGCGGGTAATATAGATAATTGTCTTACATTGTCTGCCCTTCAGGAATTACCGTTGGTGTATAGTCTGGGGTATTTTCCGGTTACTCCCGTGGGAGGTAGAAAATGAACGCTCTGGTTCAGGAAGCTGCTGGAAGGGAACTTAATCGAGCAATCTCGGCGGATGAGCAGGCGAATACCCGCTATTACCAAATACTACGGCGGTTTATATCTTGTAAGCCGTCTATTCCTGAAGAAAAACTGCATCAACCTGATGCCATACTTGATGCCGGTGGCTTGAAGGAAATTGATACGGCCTGGATTAAACTCGACGATACCAAGAAAAAACTCCGAAGTGCCTATATGAAGCTTTATGTAGCTTGTCTCTAGATTACTTTCACTCCCTTAAAGTGATAGCTGGATTCCTTATATTTTATTCTCATCAAGTCGCGCAGTAAAAATGTCTGAAAGGAGTGGCCTGCAAAAATGAACGCGAGAATTCCATCAAAATCAAGAAAAACATACATTCGTAAGGAGAAAGCTCGAATTCGCCGGAATGTTTTTGACTTAAAAGAACGGGAAAAACTTATAAGCGCCTTATACACGACAGTCCATCAGCCGTAGATACGACTGAAAAGATATACCGATTAAAATTCTATTATGTCCAAACCAGGAAATGAAACGGAGGGATTATGACTAAAGACTCCAGGTGCATTCATTGGTGGATAATCGGAGATTACCTGGTTGGTAAATGTAAAAAGTGCGGCGCTACAAGAGATTTTGAAAAACTGAGACAAGAAGAGAGTACACGCGTAAATATTCACAGGGGGAAAAGGGGGAGTCCAATCACCTGCATCATTGATTAAAGTCGGCTAGTTATGTCATGGCTATCCAGATCGACAATGGTAAGATTAAAAGGAACTTAACTACCGGCGAAACAGGAGACACAGATGGTAAATCAAGGAGCAGATCGTAAGTTTGTAAGAGATAGTACATCGCCGACAGCAAAGCCGGAGAAATGCCCCAAGTGTGGTAGTAAAAAGATCATCTCCTGCCCCGGCGGGGCCAGTATTACCGCGGTACCAGGAATCTGGTGGGTGTGCGAAGACTGTAAACATCAATGGTAAACTCAATCTATTATTCTTGTCCGCCCCGGTAACGCCCTGGCCGAAAGAACATGTTCCACAACAGGCCGGAGATTCTCGTCAGAAATAATACAGTTAGTTGGGGTTAATATTTGTGATTCGATCAAATTCGTACCCTTAGAGCTACCCATAATATGCCTGGCCCGGCATGGACTCCAAGCGCAGGTCCCAGCCTTGCCAACCTGATCCTATCTCTAGGGAATATGGAACCCACGCGCCCGGCTAAAGCCAGTGCTTCATCAAGTGTGGTGTTATACACAATAGCTAAATCCTGAATGTCTGCGGTATTTTTCACAAGCTCAAACAACATGTCTATGCCCTTGGCGCGGCTGCGAACTCGGCCGACCGGTACCAGTTCTCCATTTTTCATAGTCAGTATCGGTTTCACATTCAATAACGAACCTATGAGTGCCTGCACCTTACCGATACGCCCGCCTAAAGCCAGGTATTTGAGTGTATCAAGGAGACCAACCACACGGATGCTGGGAATCATTTGTTTTACTTCGTTTACCACCTGCTGTAAGTTCTTTCCGGATCCGGCCAAGGTATTAGCCGCTATAACTAATTGCCCCAGCCCCATAGTCAGGACCTGCGAATCGATCACCTCGATAGGACATTCTTTTTCTACTGCTTCTTTGCCGAGTAACGCTGAGTTATAGATGCCACTCAATTTACTGGTGGCATGAATGGAAACAATCCCATCAACCTCTTGGGCTAACTTCTTATATATGTCGATAAAATCCTGTGGAGGCGGCTGCGTGGTACTGGGATGGATGGGGCCATGTAATAATCTCTCATAAAATGCATCCTCGTTGATGTCCACACGGTCGCGATAGACCTTATCCCCAAACCGCACATAAGCTGGCACAACGGTAATACCAAGGTCTCTAGCTAATTGAGGTGGTATGTCGCAGGTACTATCGGTAACAATCTTAATCGTCACTAATTGATAATTTAGTTTTCTTATCTTCTTCTGTCAAGTGGTTGAATTACGGTAAATTGACATTCCCCCCATTACGGGCCAAGTCAATTATGTTGCTGAACTGAAGTCGCCACTTAAACCTGTCTTCGAAGTAGCGACTATTCGTGAATGGCCTGATATCCGTATCATCAACGAGCCTATAAATAGCTCATCTGTGTTTCTGGTAAAGAGGGGGGGAGAGCCTGTCTCTCGCCGGAACACGGCTGTTATGTTTTACTTGATGCCCCCATAACTATTATCAGTCAACACGCTCAGTTGACTCCTGTGAGAGTTT
>DEUU01000477.1:1078-6222 GCA_002362735.1 Dehalococcoidia bacterium UBA3254 | reverse complement strand
GAGGTTGGACTGGGGCAAGGTCAGTTTGTTGCGCGGATGGTAAAGAATTCGAATCAATACCGGGATATTCGAGAAGTTACCAACAACACCGGGGAAGTGCGTGTATTAGTAGCTACCACCATATCCTGAGAAGATACGAATTCTAATTATTGACGGGATGATCGGCGGGGGGTTTACTATTAAAATCTTTAAATTCGTGTCGATAGTAGGCAACTGTTTCGGAGATCCCATTTTTAAGAACTACATGTGGCTTCCAATTAAGGGCCTTTTTCACATTATTAGATGAGAGACAAATTCTTTTTATTTCTCCAGGTCTCTCTGGAGCGTATATCGGCATGCCTTGGTAATTACACTCGTTTTTTATCAGATCAAAAATGGCTTGATCTTGCGTCTCCAGTCCTGTACCTATATTGTAGATGCCATTTGTTTTCGATTTTAGGGCTAATGCGATGGCTTGAACTACGTCCAGAACGAAAACATAGTCCCGGGTTTTATCTCCATGGCCATAAATCGTCGCCTGTTCCCCGGAAAGTAATTTTTTTGAAAATATGGCAACCACTCCTCCTTCTCCGTCCGGATTCTGTCTTGGACCATAAACGTTGGCAAATCTCAAGACGATATAGGAGAGTCCGTTCAAATGACACTGGGTAGCCAGATAATGCTCAACAGTATGTTTTGAAACACCATATGGAGACAAAGGGTTGATCGGGTGGTTTTCATCCAGAGGACAATATTCGGGTTGGCCGTATAGCGCACAGGAAGAGGCATAGATAAATTTCCTGATTTTGTAATCGACGCAATTAGAAATAATATTCAGGCTACCGAGGATGTTTACCCGGGCATCCGTTATCTGGTCCTGCACAGACTTGCTGACTGCAGTTTGAGCTGCCATATGGATCACAAAGTCCGGTTTTTCCGTCTCAAAGATACTCTTTAACTCAGATGAACAGATGTCCATTTTGTAAAATTTGGCCTTGGGATTAATATTACGCTTTGTTCCACTTGAAAGGTCATCCACAATGACAACCCGGTCTCCCGCATTGATATAATGGTCAACGACATGGGACCCGATGAACCCAGCACCTCCAGTTACTAAAATGATCATTAAATTACCCCATCTGCAGAGCTGATTTCAATGACATTATTTATGATCAAAGTTGCTTTCCTTTCTGTCAACCGATCGTTTTTCTCCCAGTCTTTTAATTTGCATAAACAGGATAAAGATGCCAAAGATGGAAATCAGGGCAACAAGAGCTATTTCAATTGTCAGGACTGTCTGGTTATATTCAACGAATTTAACAGAGCCATTTTTGGCTATTACGAGCATCTGGATTAGCCAAGCAATAGCCAGAGCGATAAGCAAGATATGACTGGCGATAACAATTAAGGCGAACCTTACCCTTCTACCAAATAACACAGTATTGCCCCTTAAACTCAATTTGCATTATATATCAAATCATAAAACATAGGAAACGTCAAAGTAATTCATATGTGAAAGTAAATAGCCGAGACCAGGTTTTTCACTTTTAAAAGGCTGAGAGATAGTGATGAACAAATACTTATTTAATATTGTTGCATCATTTTACGCCGCTGGACCAGAATTATAGTCGTCAATATCGTCGTAAATATAAAAGCCCCGGCCAGTATCTCCACCAAAAGCGATAAGCTAAATTCAGTCTCAGTTGGTTCGTCGGGATTGACTGGAGCAGACTGTTCATTTGAGTTTGGGGAATCTTTCATTGTAACTGTTGTGCCTATGCCATTGATTTCCAAAGAATAGATACCAGCCTGGTTTTCAACAATTGGGAATGTCAATTCTTGACTTTCTCCAGTATTTAAATATATCTTTAACACTGCTTCGGACTGACCGTTAACGAGCAAATTGGCTTCAACGAAACCGGCAGCATCTCCAATATTGGTAATGGAAGTGCTGACAGATAAAGCTTTTCCCACGGTTCCTTCCGCAGAAGAAAGCTTAATTGGGCTGTAAACGAAATTGGCTGCAGGCAGAGCCTTAACATCGAACTCTCCGTCTAGTCCGCCGAGATTAACAGTGTTGTGTCCGATCTGATCGGCAATTACATAATAAGTTACGACCTGTTTTTCACTGCCCGTAAGTGATATTGTTCTGGTTTCAATTAACCGGTTGTTAACGGTTAAAGAAGCGTCAAATTGTCCTGAAATGTCCCCCGAGTTTAATACTTCAGCGGTGAAGGTCAGTTTATCTCCGCGGGAAGAATTCAGTGGAGCAACGGATAAATTTTTGATTTGAAAATCAGCAGGTTTAACATGAGCCAGAATGCTAAAGTTAGAAAAACTATTAATTTTGGTATTTACGGTTTGATAACCCAAATCTGTATAACTATTAAATTCGGACCATTTACTGGTAGAATTGTTCCAGCTGCCGATCACCAGATCTTTAGCCTCTACTCCACTGGGTACCTTCGTCGGATCATATTTAATAGAAATATCGATTGGACTGTCAAACCTGGCGCCCATTGGCTGTAATGTATAGACTGCCCCTACATTAGCCGTATTTTCGGGTAAAGATGGTGGAACCTGCCAGTTAACAATCGAAACCTGGTTTGTTGCTTGTCCGTTATCATATGTGATACGAGTATTTTGCGGAATCGTTAATTCAACCAGTGAATCGCTTGATGCGGCTTTAACTTCCTGATTAAATAGCCCGTCGTTGTTTACAAATTTAGATATATCGGTTATTCCTGACGAGATTTTTTCGTTTTGCGGCGTTTTCCCATTGCCTCCCGATACATCAGTTGATGTTGGATGATTTACTGTAATCGTAATGTTCTCGTAGTCAATGGACATGCTATCGGAGACCTCAAAATGAACTCCGGAAAATACCCCCAATTGATTTGAATTTGGCGTCCAGAGAAAAGTTCGCGTGGAAGGGTTGAATAAAGCTCCGGACGGCACATTAGAGGCAGAATAAGTTAGAGAATCACCGTCTCCATCAATTGCAGAAATGGCAAAACTGAGTGTTGATCCTTGATCTATAGATTTGTTTCCAATGGGGTTCAGATCTGGTGTTCTGTTTATGGCTATATTACCATTGGTTAAACTGGTGGGGACTGATTGGCCATTAATATTTCCTACTATCACGCCAGAGAGGGTCAAAGGGCAACTTCCACCGGTTGAACCAGCAACGATATTAACTACCGCAAAAGTACCCGGAGAAGAGACTGTATTCCCAGGGCTCGTAATTGCCCCAAAAACACCGGATACAGTTCCAAGATTGTTATTTATCTGACCGGATGTGAAATAAGTATTTGCGCCATCTTGTTTCAGTAAATCCCCTTCTGTGATGCTCTCGACTTTTACCATTTCAGGATTGAAGGAAAGAGAAAACTGGGCCCCGGCGATTGGCTGGTTCGGCTGCAGATAAACGTTGACGGTTACATAGTTGCCAGGTTCAATAACTCCCGCGGGAACCATCAGATTTACGTTGGTGCTGCCAGCAGCTAACAAATTACTTGCAGGTATCAAACTTACAGACAAAGCCAGAATAATAGCCAGTGTTCTTAAACAATTGCTCATGATATAAATATTAGCGAACCGAGATGTCTTTATTTTTCCTTTCAGCCTTAACTCGAGCGATGATATTATTCCACGAAGAACATTGTTCGTTTTCATATTTATAATCAAAAGCTCCATTGATCATTTTCAGGCTGTAAAAGCCAGATGAAATTATTAACACGGATATACTTTTAGCGTAATTTAAGTAAATATTATTCTACTGAAGTCCAATTTACCTTACAATAATCCTAAAGTAATGCAACAACGTAATAGAGGGTCATAGAGAAAAGGTACTGAAACAAGGTAAATTGAAATCTGTGAGGCGCCACCCATATGGGAATATTGAATCAAATATCGGAATAATTTTAACCGGGGGAGGATGCAGCATTGATCAAACTTGCCATATATCCGGCTCCGAATCCATTGTCGATGTTGACAACGGATACTCCCGGAGCACAGCTATTAAGCATAGCCAGAAGTGGTGCTACTCCGTTGAAACACGCTCCATAGCCGATACTGGTAGGAACGGCAATAATAGGAGCTGAGACCAACCCACCTATTACGCTGGGTAAGGCACCTTCCATTCCAGCAACTACTACGAGAACCCGCGACTGCCTGAAAAGACTGATTTTATCTAACAATCGGTGAAGACCGGCAACACCAACGTCGTACACTTTTTCGACCTTATTACCCATTATCTCTGCCGTTACAACGGCTTCTTCGGCTACCGGGATGTCCGCTGTCCCGGCGCAAACAACAGCAATTCCCGGGCGAGGAGAGATTTCAGCGAAGCGATTAACGACGATGGTCTTTGACACAGGGTTATACGATGCATCGGATATTGTTTTCTTTACTGCGTCAAAAGCTTCACGGCTGGCATGGGTAACAAGAAGGCGTTCGGCGTGGGCTATTAAGCGTTCAGATATTGCAGCAATCTGTTCTGTGGTTTTACCACGGCCAAATATAACTTCAGGGAACCCTTTTCTGAGCGAGCGGTGGTGGTCGATTTTGGCAAAACCAATTTCTTCATAAGGAAGAATGCTCAACTGTTCTGCAGCCTCAGACACCGAAATTTTACCAGACTTCAAATTTTCCAGTGTCTGAAGCAACCAACCAGGGATAGCAGAATTTTGATTGCTCTCTTTTTTCCCCAAGGGTTCTTTATTTAACATAAGTACCTCACCAATGTCAGCTAGATATCGCTGGCAATGTTGTAAGCCATCCTCGTGGCATGCTGTATGTTATCCGGCTTTAAACAGTCGCCTATTTGATGAAATTCCGGTGCACAAAGGCGAAGAGCATCGGCTTCTTCCTGAAGCGCCTGATGGCCAACCGCATAAATAATGGTATCGGCTTCAAAAAGTTTTTTACTTCCTTTTTCCGCATCGGTCCTGATTACACGACCGAAGCTGTTCGACCGCATTACGGCAGCCTGCACGGTTGGACAGGCAGGCAGGGTAAAAGCACTTCCTACGTATTCGCCGATGACTCCTTTTTCGTTAATCTCCACCGCTCGGGTGGAGGTCGATACCTGAATTTTATACCTGTTAATCTCGTTTATCAAAGCGAGGGCGTGGACGGGATTCCCACCGTCACTTAAAGCCTCC
>DEUU01000477.1:0-844 GCA_002362735.1 Dehalococcoidia bacterium UBA3254 | reverse complement strand
GGATTCCCCCCATCACTTAAAGCCTCCATCATTTCTATAATCGTTACCCGGCGCCCGGTCCCGGAGAGAAAGATGGCAAGTTCTATACCCACCAAGCCTCCGCCAAGGATGACAATATTTTTACCCGTCTTTTCGGGCAAAGAATATGCCTCTTCCGCACTTAGTACGTTGTTATTTTGTATTCCCGGAATCTCTGGTATGACGGGGCGTGCTCCAATAGCCGCGATAACGACATCAACACCGGCAGCTTTCACCAGTTCAGAGGTCACAACGGTGTTGAGCCTTAGATCTATGGGCTCGCGGTTGATCATTCGTGCCTGGTAATCCAGATAGTTAGATAATAGTCTCTTAAAAGGTACTTTTTCTTCGCATCGAAGGACTCCGCCGAGGCGGTCCCTCTTCTCGCAGAGGATGACCCTGTGCCCTCGTTGCGAAGCAGTGAGCGCCGCCTGCATTCCGGCGACTCCTCCCCCGGCGATGAGGACGGTTTTAGCTGAAGAATGAGATAATTTATTCGATCTGTCCTGTTCGAAACCGATTTCGGGGTTAACCGAACATCGGTACTGCCGTCTGGTGGTAATACCCGCGAAGCATTCAAAACATCGAAGACAGGGTCTGATTTCGTCCGCTTTTCCGGCGCGGGCTTTTTGGGGCATGTCCGGGTCGGCCAGGAGACCACGGGCAACCATAACCACATCTGCTTTCCCGGAGGCGATAATTTCTTCCATGAGTCCGGGATCGTCGAGCGCTCCGACGGTCGCCACCGGAGTTTTCACATGCTTTTTAATCTCTGCCGCATATCTGACGTTAACGCCATCCGGCAGGAACATACTGGGATGGGTGA
>DEUU01000446.1 GCA_002362735.1 Dehalococcoidia bacterium UBA3254 | reverse complement strand
GTATTACGGCGCTAAACTATAGCTCCGGATGATTGTACGATTTGGCTGGCTTGAGGGCCGGTATTAAATAGCAGGTCTATGGCTGTGGGATTGGGTTCGAATCCAGGATACCTCTGTGGATAAACCGGATGTTTAAATTGAAAGTAACGTAAACCTATCTGATTAGTCGCAAATTTCTCTTCTTCCAGATAATTGCTTCCGCTGGGGCCGGATAAATATAGATCTCCCGACACCTTCTTCAGGCAATCCAGGATTAAGTCTGTCCTGGTTAAACTCAGATCCAGGCCCAGCTCGCTGGCCCGGCAGATTTCCACTTTTACCCCCAGGCAATCCAGCAGGTACCGGATGATCCTTTCATTCAGCTGCCAGAGATATTGAAATTCCTCCCTGTAGATTTGCTCAAAAAAATCTTTAAACCGCTTAAAGAAGGGTGTCTTGGCATAATTTGTCTGAATGGTCTGCCAGTGGTCCTTTTGCCATCTATTATTTTCAGGTAAAGGCACATTCAGGATAGGTTCTTTGTGAGCGGCCCGGTGGATGGGAATAGTTAAATAGCCGAAGCCGGTTTTAGTTCTAATTTTATTACGATTAATGACGCCATGGGTGGTATACTGTACCACATCATATAAAATAAAACAGTTGGACTGCTTGATCTTGCTGAAGAGCCCTATCCAGGGGAGATAGTTGGGCTGATGAATACAGACAATCTTACTCAATTTATTGTCCTGAGCGATATAAACCAGGGTTATTGCAACAACTGCAACACTTCATTTTTCCCCTTCTGGTCTAATATGAAATTAGTCCTTTCACAACATGTCTAAAATGAGTACACCAATGTCATTATATTCAGTGCCAGATTCATAAACATCAATCAGTTAATGGAATTTTATTACCGCTGAAGATGTACACTAACCGTCTAAATGATAACTGATGCTTCTCAGAATACTTGTTGATAAACGATGAAAGTATTTAATTATTGTTTTTTGGAAGCAATCGCGGGAAGGAAAAAACCGATTACAGCTGTGGCGGCGGATATACCCATGAGGATGTAGAAAATGGTTGAGTAGGCCTGACTGTTACCATTAAGAATGATTCCGGAGATAAGCGGCCCAATTAATGCTCCGATATAAGCAATGGAGATATTAATTCCACTGGCAGTTCCTGCTTGTTCTGGAGGCAATATTTCTGCCGGCATAATCATGATGGTAATAAATCTTATGGTGGTGGTGATACCTACCAGAATCATTAAAAACCAGTCCCAGAATAATGAAATAGAGATAATCGCCCAACTGGCAAAAATCAAGAGTAAACTGGGTATCCAGATAAATAATTTACGCTGAATATTTGTTTTCATAGAGTACCATGGCAGCAGGGTAACGGTGGGGATTCCCACAAAGAATATGACAGAAGTAATGAGTCCGGAAATATCAGCTGTAGCGCCTTTTTGCGTAAAATAACCGGGCAGGAGACCCGTCCAGGTATAAAGAAAGAAATTATGCAGCAGGAAAACAATTGAAATCAGCCATATGTTCTTATTTTTTAAAACAGTGGATATACTTTGAAAAAATCCACCGTTAGTTTTTTTGAAGTTCGAAGGAGCCTGGCAAGGTGGCTCTTTGATAAATAACCACCACAGGACGGCAGCTACCAGAGGCGGAAGTGTATAGATAAAAAAGACTCCATTGTAAGTATGCGTTACAGGATAAACGAACGGTACCGTGATGGATAAAGTGATGGCTCCAGCCAGCACTACTCCGGCCGCAAATATTCCCATGTATAAAAGAGTCTGTTCTTTAGGGCTGCAATGTCTGACCAGTTTAGGGAGATTGGGGAAAGTCCAGCCGATTCCGAGGCCGTAAATCATGGTTGATATCAGGAGAAAAACAAAATCGTGAGAAAAACCCCGCATGGCTACGCCGATAACGATAATAATAGCTCCGATACCAGCAATCTTTTTGATGCCTACCTTGTCGGCCAGATTACCTGCCGGTAAGGCTGCAATACAAAGCATTAAAACAGGCCCACTGAAGAGGATGCTGACCTGGATGGAGGAAAGAGATAAGGCCTGGGTAAGGATTTTTTCTATCGGCGGAACGACAAACAGCGGTGCCCACATTGAAAAAGCCATTACAATGGCGATGGTGAGAACACTTCGGGACACCGCCTAAATTCTCCCCTGGACTTTACATTTATCCAAAAATATTTTATTGATAACGATTCATTCTCGGGCTTTATCTCCTGGAGGAAGCCATAGCCTTGCTTTTTGCACTCTGTTTCTCATTCTCGAAATTATCCGTAATCTCCTGCATTTGATCCTCGGATAACGCGGATCGAGCATCCATGAAGAGTTTATTCTCCTCGTCTTCAACGTGTTTATTGATCATTTCTCTAAAAACACCCAATTTAGCTCCCCAGAACTCTTCTTGTTTGGACATCCTGGTAAGCTCCTTCATGATGAGCTCTGCCGCGTGATGCTGCTCCATAGCGGCCATGGCATCTTCCACAGAGGCTTTATTCTGTCGTAGCACAGGATATAAAGCTTTTTCTTCCGCTTTCATATGCGGTATCAAGGCTGTCGTCATGCGGGTGAACACTTCTTCTCGGCCAACGTAATCGCTGCTGGGCATCTGCTTGAGCTGGTTAAGCATCTCCATTACGTCCAGATGCTCTTCATGCAGCATATTAAAAAAATCATTATAGGTAGCCATAAACATTCTCCTTATTTGTTAATTGCCATTTTTGATGGTAGATAGGTGGCTAATATAGATTTTAATTCCCTTTGAGGCATATTGTATCCAAAGTCGATCGTATTACATCTGGATAATATTACTGGCCATCAATAAGTATTCTACGAAGCGGTATCGATTATTTTGATGGTTGGTGAATGTTGTCAATGGTAATGTAATTCCAATATCTAATGGATGTTTATAGATC
>DEUU01000075.1 GCA_002362735.1 Dehalococcoidia bacterium UBA3254 | reverse complement strand
TCACTTGTTCCGATTGCGGAAAATCATTTCCCTTTACTGCTGCAGAGCAGGAGTTCTTTGCTACCAAGGGCTTCACCAATGAGCCCAAGCGTTGTCCTTCTTGCCGTTCCTCCAGGAGATCAGAGCGTTACGGAGATAATGGCGGCAGCTTCAGCAATAGAGGCCCTCGCCAGATGTATCCGGCTACTTGTGCCCAGTGCGGCAAACAAACCGAAGTCCCGTTTCAACCTCGCGGCGATAAGCCGGTTTACTGCCGGGACTGCTACACCAAGTCCAGATAACACCTGATAAAAAATAAGATATGGGTCGGGATTTCCCGACCCATAAAACAAATTGAAAGGTGTGTGTTATGGCTTTAGACGTGTCTCTGCGTGACGGCGAGAGTCAGGATTCCCTGATCCGCCGTTTTCAAAAAGGCATCCAGATGGAAGGTATCCTGCGGGATTTCAAAGCTTCTCAAACCTTTCTCTGTAAGCGTGATGCCTACATAATCAAATCCAAAAGGGCAGCCAGGCGAAGGCGCATGAGCAGATAAATCTTTAGATCGCCATTTAGGGAAAATATGAAAATATTATTCGTTTACCCTCGTTATCCAGACACATTCTGGAGTTTTAAGCATGCCTTAAAATTCGTTTCCAAGAAAGCTTCTTTTCCTCCTCTGGGAGCTTTAACCGTCGCGGCGATGCTGCCAGCACCGTGGGAAAAGAAATTGATAGATATGAATGTCACACCTTTGAATGATAAAGATATCCAATGGGCGGACTATGTTTTTATCAGTGCGATGGTAGTACAAAAGGAATCAACTCAGCTAGTTATTCAGCGTTGTAATAACCTCGGTGTCAAAGTAGTGGTAGGAGGTCCCTTGTTTACCACTGAGCCGGGAGCTTTTGAAGGAGTGGACCATTTCATACTCAATGAAGCTGAAGTCACACTACCTTTATTTTTAGCTGATCTGGAAAAAGGCAATCCCCAAAGGATATATTCCACAGATATCCACCCGGCCATCACCAATACGCCTGTACCTATGTGGTCCCTGATCAAAATGAATCAATATTCCTCCATGAATCTCCAATATTCCCGCGGTTGCCCGTTCAATTGTGAATTCTGCGATATTACTTTCCTGGACGGCCGTAATCCCCGGACTAAGGATAGAGAACAGGTACTGAAGGAGATGGACTCGCTCTACGGGTCTGGCTGGCGGGGAGACCTGTTTTTCGTAGACGATAATTTTATCGGGAATAAAAACAAACTCAAAGAAGAAATATTACCGGCCATCATTAATTGGATGCAGAAGAAGAAGCATCCGTTTAATCTATTTACCGAGGTATCGGTAAATCTGGCGGATGATGAGGAATTGATGCAGCTAATGGTACAGGCTGGGTTTAGTAAAGTCTTTGTGGGCATAGAAAGCCCAAATGAAGCCAGTCTTTCAGAGTGTGATAAAAAACAGAATACCCGGCGTGACCTGATAACGACAGTAAAAACCCTTCAGAACCACGGCTTTGAAGTCATGGGAGGGTTCATCGTGGGGTTTGATAATGATACTCCCGCCATCTTTAAATCCCAGATCAACTTCATCCAAAAGAGCGGTATTGTGACGGCTATGGTGGGCTTGCTGAATGCTCCCCAGGGTACTCGGTTATATCAGAGATTAAAAAGAGAAAACCGTCTGGTGACAGAGTTTACTGGCGATAACACGGATTTTTCTCTGAACTTTGTTCCCAGGATGAAACCGGAAACTCTGGTTAGCGGCTACAAGGAAATTTTGACCACGATTTACTCTCCCAGACATTACTACGAGCGGGTGAGAACTCTGCTTCACGAATATAAGCCCACTACCAAGTCTTTCAGCTTACATTCCAAACGCTGGAATATCCAGGGCTTTTTTAACTGCATGTGGTTCATGGGCATCCGGGAGGGAGGGCGTAGATTTTACTGGAGACTGGTGGCCTCAACCTTATTCACGCGGCCAAGGTCTTTTCCTTTGTTAATATCGCTTTCCATCTACGGTTATCATTTCCGAAGAGTGATTAGAAAATATATCAACTCGCCCGATACAGCGGTGGTGTAATCAGAAATGAGCCTGTATTTACAAGTGGCTCAAAAATAGCATATTGTTAAAATGAGGTTTTAGTTTAGGTTATTAAATACTGCGTTAAATCCCCTAAAAGATTTCCCCCGGTGTTGGATGGCCGAACTCAAACTAAATAATGAGGAGGTCATTCTATGAGTCTGCAAGAAAAGTCTGTTGACTGTTTTGATTGCGGCGTTACTTTTGTTTTTACGGTAGAAGAGCAGATAATTTTTGAGGCCAAAGGTCACTTACACACACCGAAGCGCTGCCCTTCGTGCCGTCAGGCCAGAAAAACTCGCCAGATGAACAGCAACACTTTCAGAATCCCGCAATCCGGTATTCAATCGTTTCCCGCGGTATGTGTTCAATGCGGGGAGAATACCCTGGTCCCGTTTGAACCTAAAGCAGGTCGACGGGTATACTGCCATGATTGCTATCGAAAAATCAAAGTAAATCGATAATAATAACTGGCTGGAAAAACATCCCGGGTGCGAGGAAGCTTTCCGGTTTTTCAGAAATAAAATAATAGTATACACAAAATGAATAATAAACCAAGGAGTTTAATGAATTTCGAATCTTTCAATCTTAATACTAAAGTGATGGCCGGCGTCAGGGCCCAGGGGTATACCACGCCCACCCCGATCCAGCAGGAGTCTATCCCGCCCATAATGCAAGGCCGGGACCTTATTGGTCTGGCTCAAACCGGCACCGGTAAAACCGCAGCCTTTGTGCTGCCAATGCTGCACCATCTAATAAATTGTAACCGGGGCCGGGTCAAGGCTCTCATAGTCTCACCTACCCGGGAACTGGCAGAACAGACCTGTGAAACTATCAATGAATTAGCCCGCTATACCGGACTGCGTTGTATTTCCATCTATGGCGGAATCGGTATGGAGCTACAGAACCGGGCTTTACGTAAAGGGGTAGAGATCATCGTAGCCTGTCCGGGTCGTTTACTGGATCATTTGTTAAAGGGTACGGTAGACCTATCTCAGATAGAAGTGCTGGTTATCGATGAGGCTGACCGCATGTTCGATATGGGTTTTCTGCCGGATATACGCAACATCGTCAGATGTATTACCAGCCCGCATCAAACGTTATTATTTTCAGCTACCATGCCGGAAGATATTCGCCGCCTGGTACAGGAAGTACTAAAGGATCCGGTAACCATCAAAATCGGGCATTCAGCGCCGGTGGAGAGTGTCTCCCACGCACTATTTCCAGTCCAACCGCATCTTAAAACTGCCCTGTTAAAGGAAATTTTACGCTCGACAGAAACGAAGTCGGTAATAGTGTTTACCCGTACCAAGCACCGGGTTGAAAGGTTGTCCCAGCAACTGGTTAGATTCGGCTACAAGGTAGCTTCATTACAGGGCGATATGACTCAGAACAGGAGACAAGAAGCCCTGGATAGCTTCCGGGATGGTTCCCTCAAAATACTGGTAGCTACGGACATCGCCGCTCGAGGTCTGGATGTCCTGAGCATCTCCCATGTTATTAACTACGATATGCCGGATACTACAGATGCCTATACCCACCGTATTGGCCGAACTGGTCGGATTAATAACACTGGCGAAGCTTTTACCCTGGTAACCGGTGAAGATAAAGCTATGATTAAAGAGCTGGAGCGTATTTTCAAAAAACCTCTGGAAACTCGAATATTGCCCGGATTTAATTATTCCGCCGAGGCTCCTGAAACCAGTCTGACCCGTCCATTTCGGCCGGAACTAAAACGGCCTGGTCATCCAGTGTATCAGGAGACAATAACGCGCCATGTAAGGCCAATTAGAAGAGAGCGAGTTAGCTCAAGGTAAACTGATAGTTGATTTTAAAACAGGAGGGATATCATTTATGAAAATCTATGTAGGGAATCTTTCTTATCAGGTAACCGAAGAAGAGTTGAGACAGGAGTTTGCGGCTTTTGGCACCGTAAACTCAGCGAGTATTGTATATGACAAGTATGACAACCGGCCCAAGGGATTTGCTTTTGTAGAAATGCCCACCAAATCTGAAGCCGAAGCTGCTATCGCTGGCCTTAATGGCAAGATGCTCCAAGAGAAAGCCCTGATGGTAAATGAAGCCCGTCCTAAATCAGATTCCAAGGGTTCATTTGGTAACCGGGGTTCTTACAACAATCGAGGAGGATACTCCGGGGGCCGGCCGGGTGGAGGATTTGGCGGAAAAGGAAGGTCGAAAAGGTTTTAATAAAACGGAGAAAATGTTTATTGGAGCAAAGAAAGACTAACTTCCTTAAGTTAAACTGGGAATCCTCAAAAGGACAAAAGTCCATCTCTAATATGGGAGAATTAATAACTTGTGTTAAGACCAAGATAGAGGAGAAAAACCAATAATTTCTGCTCCGAGGCTTATTTTAGAAATAAGAAGGAGTTTCAGATGAATATCTACGTCGGGAATTTATCTTCTGAGATAACCGAGGAAGAGCTGCGCCTGGAATTTATTATGTTCGGTAAGGTGACTTCGGTTACTTTAATGAATGACCTGGATATCGGCAGCGGCCAGGGGCGCCACTGCGGGTATATCGAAATGCCCTCCATCCAAGAAGGAGAGTCAGCCATCGAACAACTGCAGGGGAAATCAATAAAAGGACATCAACTGGATATTATTAAGGCCCTCCCGTTAACTCGAAACTATGATACTGATAATAATGATGAAACGAAAGTTTCCGGATTTAGCCGGAAAAATAGATACTGGGGAGGCAAATGGAGGAGATGTTAAGCCTGTTTTGCTAGCTTATTAATTTCAATACGCTGAACCTCTCGGATAAATAGCGTGTGATAAAGAACACCAGTAACGATTGATGAAATAGCCCATGTAAAAAATGGGAATAACCATATACTATAAGCAGGATTGATCATTTAAATACCGATAACCCGGCACGTGGTATTACATGTTGTGGGTCCCGGTGATTATTCCAGATAGTCTTTTAGCTTGCGGCTGCGGCTGGGATGGCGCAACTTTCGTATAGCTTTAGCTTCTATCTGTCGGATACGCTCCCGGGTTACGTTGAACTCCTGTCCTACCTCCTCCAGGGTGCGACTCCGTCCATCCTCAAGCCCGAACCTGAGCTGCAGCACGCGATGTTCCCGGGGACTAAGAGTACCGAGAACCTCCTCAACCTGCTCTTTGAGAAATTGACGAGAGGCAATATCAACCGGGGACATCGCATTGCGGTCCTCAATAAAATCGCTGAGATGGCTATCTTCTTCATTGTTAATGGGTGATTCCAGAGATATAGGCAACTGCGAGACCTTAATTATCTCCTCGACTTTCTCAGCATCCAGGTCTATCTCGCGCCCGATTTCCTTTGTGGTAGGCTGGATGCCATTATCCGAAATCAGGCGACTCCTCGCCTTAAGCAGCTTTCTGATAACCTCTCCCATATGCACCGGCATTCGGATGGTACGAGACTGGTCAGCGATACCACGGGTTATCCCTTGGCGAATCCACCAGGTGGCATAAGTGCTGAATTTATAGCCTTTATGATGGTCAAATTTATCTACCGCACGGGTGAGACCAAGGTTTCCCTCTTGAATTAAGTCAAGAAGGGACATGCCTCGTCCAATATGTTTCTTGGCGATGGCGACTACCAGGCGCAGGTTAGCTTCGATCAGATGATTCTTGGCTCGCTCAGAATTCGTTTCAATATTATCAAAGAAGGTTTGAAGGAGATCTCCTTGAATCTGGATAAAATCCAGATAAACCGCTCCTTCTGCCAGTTCAGCAAAATCATGCCAGCTACGATCTTTGACAATACCGAGGACTGGTTCAGGCAATAGATTAATATTTACTGACAGATTAACGATTATTTGTTCTGTCTCGAGTAGCGGTATTCCCATTTTACAGGCTATATCTTGTATAAGTTCCGGGTTTATTGAACCATCGATAGCATTTTTAAAGGCTTGAGACGACAGAGAGGCCAGGGTAGACGTGCAACCCAAATTAAGCCTCTGGTTTATCAGATCGATAACCGGAGTAGCCTGGAAAAGGTCATTGACTATGACCTGCATTATTTCAGTGGCTGAGGGAGATCTAAGATATTTCTTTAGCCAATCATTTTTTATTTTTCTGATCTTCTTGCCATTCTCCCTCTGTCGAGCTAACGATCTTTCCTCCTCAGCGGTTAGCAGTTTGACACGGCCAATCTCATGAAGATAGGTGTGGACCATGTCATCGACTACCTCGTAGTCCCTCGATTGATTCAGGGATATCTCTATTTCTTTAGGCGCTTGATCTACATCGCGCGTAACTTCCGTTTCCACTGAATCACAAACCTCTTCTTCTTCCATTATGTCAGATGGTTCAGGTGAAATTTCCGGCTCTTCCTTAAGGTCTGGTCCCGGGAAATCAAAGTCTGAGGCTTCTTTGTCGCTCACATCTTTATCTGGGAGCCCGGCTTTGATTTTCTCTTTAATTTTCATCCTTCACCTCGCTAAACACCACAGGCAAAAATCTTTTTCATTTCGTTCAATTTCTTTCCCGAGAATTTGGCTGAGTCTCAATCTGGCTGACAACTTCCAGTAAAATAAGGAATCCGAAGTTTTTACCATTCTTGATGACAACCCTGGCATTGCCATTAGATGCCGGTGACAGCCTTGAGTTGAGAGCCGTATTATCTGCGTCTATCCTCTGGCTTCCCGGTAATGAACATTCCATCTCAGACATAGAGAATTGATATAGTTTCTGGTTTCTGAATTAGGTGCTTTATGTAACTCAGCCAGGAAGCCATGGAGAAGTTCACCACCGCTCATACTCGGGGTTGGTTCGGCCGGACCAGGAATGTTGATGTAAACAATCTCCGTCATTAACTTCTGATACTCAATTGCTGTTCCCATATTACTCTCCTCTTATTTTTTGATGTTGTTATTTTAAAGAACCCGGATCAACCTGAACTTCGTGGGCTAAATGATTAATATCAAAGAGATATCAATGACGGCTGATATAAGTTTCCTTTGATTCTTTCGACAATCTGCATTGTGCTATTAGTTTGATTATGAAGACACTTCCAAATCTTTGCCTGTTCTTCTCCAGAAAAGACTCCCACGGAACCAAAGACGCTGCTGGCACACGGTAAAGAAGATCTGAATATTATTGTTTGAACCTTGCGCTTATCCCCTAACCAACCTCTGGCATTTAGAGCAATCCTCCTGTTTTAATGGTAAGATTCTCTAATAAAAAGACGATGGCTATTAATCATATGGTAAGTTCTTCGAGAATACTAAAAACACCCGTAGAATGATAAGTAAACATATTGCACCAAATGCAAGAGACTGGTAAAAGGCAAAATACTAAGTTCCGATATTACCGCGAAAGTCATTTGTCCCGGATGCAAACATGGCTTCTGGTTCTGGAAAATCCTATCCTGGGAAAATGCGAGATAAGGGGTAGAAGATTCTATTTATGCGGCCTCAGAAATAATCGCTAATAGCGGTAAAGCGAAGAAAATAAGTGATAAAGCTTTACCTTAGGCACCCAGCTTGTGAATTTACGCAGACGCTGCTGGAGAAGCCCCAATTGCTCCGACCAAATTCTTGCCATGCCTCTTGTCCAGTCTCTTAATCCTCCGTTTATTCCTTTTCTTAGCCTCGTTCTTAGCCCGGGTTAAAAGCTCTTTTGCCCCATATGTCCGTTTCATTACCGCCTCCTGTTTTTTAATTCTCACATCCACATCGTAAAATAGACCTGAACTAAGATGGATAGATAGACGATCTATATTTCATAAACCCATGTCATTAATCAAATTGGGTATACCTGTCGTTATCTGATACTATTTGTCTGACCTGCTTTTTATAAATCAATTGCTGTAATAGACTTGCTCGTTTTGACGGGGTAGAAACGGTAACCGAGTAGCTTTACCGCATTGAGTACAGGTTACCGGAAACACTGGACTGCCTGACATGAAGTCCTCACTGGCGTTTGTTTCTCGGATACGCTCGTTTCTCTTAGTCTGGCGACAGGAGGGACAAACCTTGGGCACATTGGGAAAGCCCTGAGAAGCATGGAATTCTTGCTCTTCAACTGAAAAGATAAATTGTTTCTTGCAGTCGTTACAGTAGAGGAATTTTTCAGCGAAAGTCATTGAATGACCTCCCATACGTCTGGAGCTGGCTTAACTTGGGGTCATCCAATGCTTTTTAATGTAAAAAAGGCTTAGTACGAGATAAACCTAAATCAAACCACCTTGTAACGATACTCTTTAAATGGATGGATTGCAAATGCGATCTCAATACGGCTTATATTTGAGGCCTATAGCAAAACTTAAAATAGCTCATATTTGTAAATTGGGGAATATCAGAGTAGAGTTAGAGCATGGTTTCCACTAAGATTGTCTTGTGATCTTTGATGTTTTGCCTTAATGATGTCCTGATGACTGCAAGTAAATAAACGGTATGCAAGCGAGTCATCCATAAGCCGCTCAAAGTAATTCCTCTCAAGACGTGATCGTACCAGTTCCCGCAATCCTGCTAACGCAACCGACATACTGGCCTAGCCCGATCCTAAGATAAACCGGTACATCTCAAGGATTATATTTAATGGGAGAATCGAGAAGGAAGTGCGTATGGGATATAGTTCGATGAAGGTGTCCGAAAACAGGGAATTTATCGAATCCGACCGCTGGAAGTGTAATAAAAGTCCAAGCGGAGCCCACTATTGGATAATCCATAGTCAACAAATGACCTGTAAATATTGCAACTATTGCAAACAGGTAAATACAACCGGCTCCAGATGGCCTAAAACAGAGGTAAGTAGATAGCCTTGCAATCTGCTTGAGCCCGCAGCCATGCAATTTGAGCCATAAAAAAGTGATTAAACATATGAAAACATTGGAAGATTTCGCATGAACCAGCCAGGCCGAGAAGCCGCAGAACGGGAAATCTATAGAGCTATTACGGCAGATGAACAGGCGAATACATTTTATTACCTGGTAATTAAGCGTTTCGCCTCAGGAGAATCAGCTAACTCCGAAGCCAGATTTGGCTCATTGGCATTGAAAGAGATTGATGCAGCCTGGCTTAAACTCAACGATACTAACAAGAGACTGCGCAGGGCTTATATGAAGCTTTATAGTGCTTCTCTCTAAGGTCTTTAAAGTTCGCTAAACCTTATAGTTTAGCCATAAAATCCGGGTAAAATCTATAATTAGGATATAAAAATATGCGCATCGGAATTCTGGAAATAATGAGTGCCGGGGCTACCGAAGGTTGGAACCATGCAGCCTATAACTATCTGGTTACCAAACAGTACGCCAGTATTATGCCGCAGGCGATCAGCGTCTGGTGCCGCAATCTGGGACATGAGGTCTTTTATGCCACTTATTTCGGCAATCGGGACCCTAAAACACTACTGCCTGAAGACTTGGATGTGGTGTTTATTTCTACCTACACACAGGCCAGCTCCCTGGCTTATGCGCTGGCGAAACTGTATCGCCGGGAGAAAACGCTTACGGTCTTAGGTGGTCCTCATGCCAAACAATTTCCTGAAGATTGCCTGCGTTTCTTTGATATCGTGGTAGGCGATTGCGACAAGACTCTGATCACTGAGATATTAAGGGATAAGCCTAGAGGCCAAATCCTGGCCAGCGGACGCCCGTTGCAAAGTATTCCTGGCGTCGAAGAACGGATGCCGGAAATCCGTGCCTCCACCTTCCTGAGAGGCCGGCCATATTCTTTTACCTCGATCCCTTTAATAACCAGCACCGGTTGTCCGAATTCCTGTGACTTCTGCATTGATTGGAATAATCCTTATGTCCTTTTACCCCTGGACCAACTGGAAGCCGACATGCGTTATATAATTAAAAATTTCCCAGGAGTGTTAATAGGTTTGCACGACCCCAACTTCGCCGTTAAATTCGAGCAGGTATTTAATGTATTGGAAAAGATACCCAATCGCAACCGTAACACTTATATCATGGAAAGTTCACTCTCTGTTCTGCATGGCTCCAGGTTGGAACGACTAAAAAATATGGGGAAGTTTTATATAATTCCCGGCGTCGAATCCTGGATGTCGTATTCCAACAAGGTCGGAGCAGGCTCTCAAAGCAGCCCTCGAGAAAAGCTGGATAAAGTAATAGCGCAGTTTAATAACATTCGTCCGTATGTGTCCGGAATTCAAGCTAATTTCATCTTTGGCCTGGATGTCGATAGGGGAGATGAGCCCATACAGCTAACTAGTGAATTTTCTTCACGAGTTCCCTTCGTGATGCCGAATTTTAATATTCCGGTACCTTTCGGAAATACGCCGTTGTATGAAAAATACTTGAATGAAAACCGTATTCT